>JBDNFZ010000682.1:0-11986 GCA_041689555.1 Opitutaceae bacterium
CGGCTCGGCGTTTTTCGCATTCACGCTCGCCCCCGCCGCCGGTCGCCAGCTCGCCGTCTCCGGCCTGAGCTTCGGCGCGCGCAGCACCGGCACCGGCCCGCAGGCCTACGCCCTCTTCGCCGTCAACGGCGCCGCCGAGCCCGCGCTCCTCGCCGCCGGCCCGCTCGCCAACAACAGCACTTGGACGCTCATCACGCCCACCATCCTTCCCGTGGTGAGCGCCGCCGCCGCGCCCGTCACCTTGCGCCTCTACGGCTATGGCGGCGCGGGCAACGCCGGGGTGAGCACCGCCAACTGGCGCATCGACGATCTCGCCGTGACTCTCGCCACCGGCAACGGCCTCGCCCTCGGCGACCCCGCCGCGCCGCGCCTTAGCAATCTCTCCTCGCGCGTGCGCGTCGCCGGCGACGTCGCCATCGCCGGCTTTGTCATCGCCGGCACCGCGTCCAAGCCCGTCCTCATCCGCGCCGCCGGCCCCGCGCTCGGCGCGCTCGGCGTCGCCGGCGCGCTCTCCGCGCCCAAGCTCGACCTCTATCGCGGCGCCGCCGTCATCGCGACCAACACCGGCTGGACCAACGCCGCCGCCTCCGCGGTGATCGCCGCCGCGGCCGCGAATTCCGGCGCCTTCGCCTTCGCCCCCGGCAGCGCCGACTCCGCGATCCTCGCCACCCTCGCCCCCGGCGCCTACACCGCCTTCATCGGCGCGGGCGTCGGGACCCCCGGCGTGGGCCTCGTCGAGATTTACGACCTCTCCGCCGCCACGGCGGGCCAGAACCTGCTCAACCTTTCCGCCCGCGCCGTCGCCGGCACCGGCGCCGAGACGCTCATCTCCGGCTTCGTCATCGGCGGCACGCTGCCCAAGCGCGTTCTCCTCCGCGCCTCCGGCCCCGCGCTCGCGCAGTTCGAGCTCACCGGACTGCTCGCGCGCCCGCAGCTCACGCTCTTCGCAGGCAACACCCCCGTCCTCCGGAACACCGGTTGGGGCACCGCCGCCGACCCGGCCGCGCTCGCCGCCGCCGCCGCGGTCGCGGGTGCCTTCGCCTTTGCGCCCGGCAGCGCCGACGCCGCGCTCATCGTGACCCTCGCCCCCGGCGCCTACACCGCGCAGGTCACCGGCGTCGGCGAGACCACCGGCCTCGCGCTCGTCGAAGTCTACGAATTGCCGTGAGCGGCGGGGCGGGCGGGCCTCGTCGGTCGCGCCGTGATCGTTTCGCGCGGCGAGCCTTGGTCGAAGCACGCCTCAACGCCGCATCCGGGCAAACACGGGAGTTGATGCAAACGCGATCACCCGCACATCGCCACCATGTCTCCGACCATCCTCGTCCCGTCAAAACCGGTTCTGCGTCGCCCGGCTGTGAAGCGGGTGAAGCTCGGGCTCAAAAAGGCCATCAAATTTGAGCTGCCTCCTGCGGACATCGCCCTCGACAACGCGATCGCCGCCGCCGCCCGCAGCCTCGCCGCCCGCCGTCGATGAACGTGCTGCGGCAGTGGGACACCGTGCTGGTGCCGTATCCGCGCCGTCGCTCTGCCACCGCCGAGGCTATCCGCGCGCGGAAGAGTAAGGGGTCCGCGGAAGAAGAAGTGACATGGGATGGTCAGTTTGCGCCTCCGCGCTCGCCTGACCATCCCATGTCACTTTGATCGGGGCCGCCGAACGCTTCGCCCGGTTGTGCCCGGAAAGTAAACACTTTATCGATACGATAAAAATGATCGCCTACCGCGCCGAGAGCGCCTTGGCGGGCGAAGTGCGCGAAACGCTCGCCCGCTCCGACGATGCCCGGGCGTTGTTGCGGCGACTTTTTCTCACCCCGGCCAACCTCCGGCCCGATTACACGGCCCACACCCTCACCGTGGAACTCCACCGCTTCGGCAGTCCGCTTCAAGACGCCGCCGTGCTCCGGTTATGCGAAACCCTCACCGCCACAGAAACCTGCTTCCCGACCACCGACCTCCGCCTCGTTTATCGCCAAGTGGGTTCAGCCTGATTCCAGCCGGGGGTCAGGAGATCTGAGCCTCGGCTCCTTTAGCCTGGCCGGGTGCCGCTCAAAGCTTCAGGCCGGCTTTGACCAGCAGCTTGGCGAGGCGGTCATCACTGTCGCCCCCAAAGCCGAGCACGCCGCCGACAATCTTTCCCTCGCGATCAACGACATACATCGTCGGAATCGCATTCACCTGATACGGCCGGGTGATGCTCTTTGCTATCTGTTCCGGGGTGCCCCCTTTGACTCCCTGCGGGTCAACGGCTTTCAAATAGGACGTCGCCACTTTGGGCTCGGCCATCCATTTGTCGAAGGAGGCACGGTCGTCGAGGACACAGAGTCCGAGCACGACCAAGCCCTGGTCCTTGAGCTGGACGGAGAGTTTCTCAATGGTCGGCATCGAGCGGACTCACGGCCCGCACCAAGTGGCCCAGAAATCAACGACGACCACCTTGCCGCGCAGGGAGCTGAGTTTGATCGGTTCGTTGTCGGGAAGGAGCGCGGTGAAATCCGGGGCGAGCGTCCCGGGGGCCAGGCCGGTGAAGGCCGCGGGAACCGGCGTGCCGGCCTTTTGGGCGGCGCGGGTTGTCGGCGTGAGCGTGAGGCGGGAGCCGTCGGGCGCGGCGTGGGCCTCGTAGGTCTTGCCGCCGAGCGTGAAGGGGCGCCGCGCGTCGAGGGTCTCGGTCCTGCTGAAGCGACCGTCGCCGTCGAGGTCGGCGAGAAGCCACATCGGGCGGTCAACCTTGCCGGGGCCGGTCAGTTTCTGTTCGTCGTCGAGCGACTTGTGGTAGAGCGCGTCGTTGTCGTTCTCGATGAGCGCGATTCTGACGATCCGCCTCTCGACCGGGAGCGACCCGGTGCGCGCCGTGCCGCGGCGATAGCTCACGCTCTGGGGCTTGTCGGGCATCGCGGTGGATGAGATCATCACCGAATAGGCGGCACCCGACGTTTCCTTTTCCGGCGTGCCCCACGAGGCGTGCAACATCGGAAACTGCGGACCGAGACGCGCGGAGGTGCCGCCCGGGCGGGCACCGACGCTTGACCACTTGCCGTCACCATCATCGGTCAGGTCGCCGTTTTGATTCAGGTCGATGTAGAGGCGGGAGAGGTTCCAGTCGACCGGCGGCTTCGGGCGGTCAAAGACGACCAGAGTTTCACTGCGCGGACCGTTGCCGAGTTTGATTCGGCCGTAATCCGGAACTCCGTTGTAGGCAGGCTCCTTCTTGACTTCGGCGGGGCGTTGCGGGGAAAAGGGGATCTCGTCGTTGAAGAAAATCAGTTGACCCCAAAGAGAGCCCTCGTTGGTGAGGATGGTGGTGTCGAGCTTGAGGTCGGCGACGAGGTCTTCGGCGCGCGTGCTACCGAGGGTAGCGACCAACAGCGGAAGGAGCAGAAGGCGGGCGGGGAGTCTGGCGGTGGGCATGGGATTCATGGTTAAGATAACGATGTTGCGGTGAATGGGGCGCTTTAGTCTTTCAATCCGGCGGCCGCGAGGGCCGCGGTCATTTTTGCCTTTGTCTCGTCACTGTTGCCGACGGCACCGAGGATAATCCGACCATCCCGGCCGACGAGGAAGAAGCTCGGAATCCCGCTGACTTTGTAGGGTTTCGGAATGGCCGCCGTTCCACGGCCGGCGGGATCGAAGAGCTTGAGATAGGTCGTGTCGACCTCCGGAAACTTCTGCCACTCGTCAAACTTGCCGCGGGTGTCCCAGACGCAGACGCCGAGCACGACGAGGCCGCGGTTCTGGAACTTCTGGTGGAGGGCCTCCAGATGCGGCATCGAGGCTTTGCATGGCCCGCACCAAGTGGCCCAGAAGTCGACCAGAACCAATTGCCCGCGAAAATCGGAGAGTTTGACGGGTTTGTTGTCCGCCGTGAGGGCGGTGAAATCGGGAGCGAGCTCGCCCGCGCCGAGCACCGGCGGGGCTTCGGGCGGCGGGGGGCGCGGCGCGGAGATCGAACGGACCTGTTGCGCGACGCGCTCGGTCGGCGTGAGCGTGAGGTGCGCGCCGTCGACCGAGGCCGCGGCGACGTAGGTGTGGTCGCCGAGCGCGAGGGGCTGGCGGGCGTCGAAGCGCTCCCCGCGCGCGAAGGAACCGTCGCCGTCGAGGTCGATGAAGAGGCTGAGGGGGCGCGTGCTTGCACGGCCGCGGAGCGGCCGACCGGAGTCGTCGAGGAGTTTGTCGAAGAGGGCGTCGTTGTCGTTGTCGATCAGGACGGCGCGAACGGACCGGCCATCGAACGCCAGCGGGCCGACGCGGGCGCCGGTGCGTGTGTAGGAGAGGGAGTAGGCTTCCACGTTCGCGGGCGGGGCGGTGTAAAAGAAGGCGACGCCGTAGTCTGCGGCGGACGTTTCAAGGGTGCCATCGCCCCACGAGGCGCGCAGAGTCGTGAAGCGCCGCGAGGAGCAGTAGTCTTCGCTGACCCGGATCAGGTCGGGCCAGTGACCGTCGCCGTCGTCGGTGAGGTCGCCGTTCCGGTTCGCGTCGAGATAGAATCGGCGTTTTTCAAACTGCCGGGCAGGCTCCTGATCGACGGCGAGAAGGAAGATGTTGCGTGGGCCGTGACCAAGCCTGACCGAGCCGTAGCGCGGGGTGCCGTTGTAGGCGGGTTCCTTTGTCACTCCCGACGGGCGCTCGGGCACGAGCCGAACGGTGGTGTTCATCGGCGGCAACTGGCCCCAGAGTTCTCCGCCGTCGGCGAGGATGCGGTTGTCGAGCGCAAGCTCGGCGGTGATGGGCGGGGGAACGAAGTCGGCGGCGAGGGCCAGCGACGCGACGAACAGGCAGGATAGGTGTTTGAAGGACATGAAATGGGCGTGGGGCGGGAGACGGATTAGAGCCGGTAGGTGACGCTGGTTTGGTAGGTCCGCTGCTTGGGGCTGTGGTAACCGGGGTCGTAGCCGAAGGGATTGTTCGCGAAGGGTGGCGCCCGGTCGAAGAGATTCCCGATGCCGGCCTGAAAGCGGAGCCGCCGGTTCAACTCGAAGCTGCCGCCGAGGTCCCACGTGGTGAAACTGCCGAGGGGACGCGCGCCGGCGTCGGTCAGCGCCGGGCCGACGTAGTAACAAAAGAGGGACGCGCCCCAACGGTTGCGGTTCCAAAAGATGCTGCCGTTCCCCTTCCAGCGCTGTGGAAACCCGAACTGGCCGCTGCGGTCCACCAAGGGATCGCCGGGGTTGAACGCGACCTTGTAGGTCTTGGCGCACGTCCCGTTGACGCGCGCGGTCCAGCGTCCCCACTCCCGGGTTGCGCGCTGCCAGTTCACGTTGAAGTCGTAGCCCTCGGTGACAACGAGGCCGAAATTGGAGAAACGGGCATCGACGTCGGTGACGCGACCGGGGAAACCGGCGGCCGTATCGGCCGCGCCGGCACCGCCGCGGGTGATGCGCGTGGGGAAGAGGCTTTCGTTGTCGAGGAGGGTCTGAGCCGACAAGCTGGCGGTCAGATTCTTCTGCTCCTTGCGGTAAAAATCCACGCCGAGGCTGAGGCCGGTGAGTCGGGGCACGTTGACGATGGCCCCGTAGTTCCAGGTCACGGAAGTCTCGGGCATGAGATTGGGGAACGAGCCGGAGACGACCCGCATGAAGTAGCGTTCGCCGTTGCGCCGGCGGTCGGTGAGCGTGGGATTGGCCTCGGATTGAGGGCGCTCGAGCTCGGAGAGGGAGGGCGCGCGATAGCCCGTGCCATAGCTGGCGCGGAGGACGACGGAGGTGATGGGCTGCCAGCGGAGGGCATACTTGGGGTTGGTGCTGCCGCCCGCGTCCTCGATGCGATCGTAGCGAGCGGCGAGCGAAAATTCGAGGGCGCGAACGAGCGGGAGGGCGAACTTTTTTCCGAAGACCGGGAGCGAGAGTTCGGCAAAGGCTGCGGCGCTGTCGCGCGTATCACGGCTGACGGCGGGTGCGGTCGCGGTCGGCGCGGTGGTCGTGCGCAGGCGGTCTTGGTGATCCCAAGTGCCGCCAAAGGCGAATTGCGGGTCGCCGGCCGGGAGAGTCCAGAGCGGACCGCGGGCAAATGAATCGACCGAAAAGATGCCGGAGTCGGCGCGGGTGATGTCGGTGCGGAGGATCGATTCGTAAACGTCGGGTGCGTTGGTCCGGCCCTTGGCGAAGAAGTCGCCAAAGAGGTTGAGGGCCTTCGCGGGATCGGTCTGGTTGAGGGCGGCGGTGAGGGCGGCGGTGTCGACACTGGGGAGCGTGTTGAAAAGCTTCTGGCCGTAGTAGAGGAAGGATGCCTCCGCGGTCCACTCCCGCGGGAGGGTGGCGCGGGCGCCGATCAGGCCCCGCCAAGACGAGGTATCCGCAATGATCACCTTGGGGCCCAGCTCTTCGTGGGAGAGGCTGAAGCCGAGGTCCTGACGAAACGGGTTGAAGGGGTTGGCGGCGGGAATTCGGGCGATGGCGGCGGAGCCGGAAGGATTGGAACTGGCGAGGGGATTGGCGAAGGGATCGGACTTGGTGCGCGTAAAGGAAGCCTCGGCGAAAATCTCCAGACGCGGAAGAAGCTGGTATTTTGCGGTCGTGGAAATGCCGTGGCGGTAGTTGGGAGTGATCAACGAATAGTAATCGGCGTTGTCGTAGAACGTGCGCGCGCCGGCGGTGGCGGCAAAGTCCGCGACCGTGAGGCTGCGGCCGTCTTGGCCGGAAGGGGCGACGGCCTGCGTCGCGGGCGTGCCGTTGGCGTTGACCAGACCGCGGAGGGTCTGGCCGGTGGGAGCAAAAATCGTCAACGGGTAGCCGATGGGGCTGCGTTGGTCGGTGCCGCCCCGGGGGCGTTGGTCCCCGTCCCGTGAGAACCAGCGTTGGCGGGCGAGCAGGGGTTTGCGGTCGAAAAAATCGAGGACCTAGGTGGTGTGCAGTTTGCCCTTGGCGAAGCCGCCCGAAAGGGTCGCGCCGCGCTCGAAGCCACCGCCATGGAACGTGCCGGCGATGCGCGTGCGGACTTCGGCGCTGGTGGCGCTCTTCTTGAGGATGATGTTCACGACGCCGCCGATGGCATCGGTGCCGTAGATGGCGGAGGCTCCGTCGGTGAGCACCTCGATGCGTTCGATCATGCCGAACGGGATCGTGTTGATATCGAAAAAACTCTGGGGAGGCGTGGTGCTGATATTCGCTTTTCCCGAGAGGGGCGCCCGGCGGCCATCGATCAGGACCAGCGTCGAGTTCGACCCGAGGCCGCGGAGGCCGACCCCGGATTGGCCGGCGGAGCGCACGAAAAGGGTGGGGTTTTCGTCGTTGGCAACGTTCGTCCGGCCGTTGGCCGCCGAGGAAGTGCCGGAGAAGTTCTGCGGCAGCGTGCGCATGAACTCCTCCGTCGTGCCGAAACCCGACGCCTCGAGGTAGGCGCGGTCGAACGAGATCACGGGCGAAGGCCCCTCGAGCTCGGTCTGCCGGAGTCGCGAACCCGTGACTTCATACGGGTCAAGGTTCATCTTGCCCTCCTCAGCCTTGCTCCGGCTTTCCGGGCGGTCGCGGTTCTCGACCCGCGCCGCCCTTGGGCCGTTTGGGAGCGCGCTCTTTCGCACGGCGAAGGCGCCGGTCTTGATATCCTGCGTAGCTGCCAAGCCGGTATCGGCCAGCATGAGGTCAAGGGCGGCGCTGGGGGCGAGGTCGCCCTGCACCGGATTGGTCTTCAATCCCGCCACATTGCCGGGCGAAAAAACGATCTCGCGTTGGGCCTGCGTGGCAAACTGCTTGAGCGTGAGGCCGGCCTCGCCCGCCGGAACGTCGAAGGTCCGGGTGGACTCGGCCGCTTGCGCGGTGAGAGTGGCAAAGGAGGCGGAACAAACGAGCGCGAGGATCCGGCGGAGGAAAGAAGGGCCGGTGGCCTTCAACGTGATGTCAGGTTTCACGTCTGTAACAAACCCCGAGGCGTGCGTTTCCATTAAGTAAAATATGGAAATCTTAAAAAACTGGAAGTAGCCCTTTCTTATCTGGAACTCATGGACACTGGAATCAGGTGCGGCCGGGCCTGTTCCATCCCTGGTAATTTCCATATAATATCCTGCCTTGGGTTCGACTTCCTGCTTTCCTGATTTCCACATTATGAGGTCACCGTGCCCGACGCAGCACGATCTCGCCGTCGCTACGCCACTCGGCACGCAGGTCGAAGTCGGACTCCATCAGGCGCACGAAACCCTCAACGTTGTCGGAGCGGAAGGTCGCGCTCAGCCGCATGTCGGCGAGCGGTGCATCGCCCAGACGGAGGTGCACGGGGTTGCCACTGTTGAAGGCGGCTACGATCTCCGTCATCGGGGCGTTGGTGAAGTCGAGCAGGCGCGGCTTCCACGCCAGTTGATCCTCGATCTGGGCCGCCGAAATTGCGGCCACCTGCGGAACCATGGCCGAGGCCAGATCCACGCGGGCGCTTTGCCCAGCCATGAGGACGGGCGGCGCGCCGGCCGGCGCCGCCGCCAGCAGCGACTCGCCGCGCACGGCGTCATCCACCCGCACCCGGCCCTCGGTCACGAGCACCTCGACGGCAGTGGTCTCAAGGCGAACATTGAAGGCCGTGCCGACGGCGCGCACGGCCACGCCAGCCGCCTCAACGATGAAGGGCCGCGCCGCGTCATGCGTGACCTGGAAGTGCGCCTCGCCGCGCAACAACCGCACACGGCGGGAACCTTCGCTAAATTCCTCGGCGATGACCGCACCGCGATTGAGCTCGACGGTAGAACCATCCGGCAGCGTGCGCCGCTCAATGAGCGCCAGATGCCCGGGCACACTATCCTGCACCAGTTGGGTCAGGGCTCCGCGTCCGGTCAGCAGTATGAATCCCGCGATCACGACGGCTGCGGTTGCGAGGATGGGCAGCACGAGCCCGTAAACCGGGGCCCGCCGCCGTTTTTTCGGGGCCAGCAGGTCGGGATCGGCCGCCGCACGCAAAGAGGTCTGCAGCCCGGTGAGCCGGTCGAGTTCGTCCCAGCCCCGGCGGGCCTCGGCCCAAGCGGAGCGATTGACAGCAGAAGCGGCCAACCATTGGGAAAAGTCATCCTGCTCGGTGGCGGTGAGGCCGCGGTCGTGTCGGATGGCCCAAGTCGCGGCGGCTTCAAGCGCGGGGTCGGACGGGGGTGTTAAGGCAAGGGGTTTCATCGACGGGGTTGGTAGCCAAGACGGCGAAAATATTCGATGCACTTGCGCAGGCCGATGGCACCCTGCGCCTCGACGGTGTGCTCGGCGATGCCGAGGCGCGCCGCAGTCTCCTTCTGGGTAAAACCGTAGATCTTCCGCAGGGTGAGCACCTGGCGGCAGCGATCGGGCAGGGACTGGATGGCGTGGATCAAAAGTTGGAGGTCCTCGGCGCGGGCTACGGATTCGGGAATGGCCGCACCTTCACCTAAGACCCCTGCGGCGTCAGTTTCCGATAAATCACTGGGTGATTCGTAACGCAGATGGCGCAGTTGGTTGAGCGCGAGGTTGCGGGTCGTGATGAAGAGAAAGGCCCGGGCGCAGGCCACCGAGCCTGTCGCGCGGACGCGGAGAAGCCGGGCGTAAGCCTCCTGCACGAGGTCGTCGGTGTCCGCGATGGCGGGAAACCGCGACCGTAGCCACGCCCGCAGCGCCGGCTCGTGCGGCTGCACCTCTTCGGCAAACCACTGCGAAAGGTTCGGTGTAAGCGAGCCGTCTTCAGGTAGGGATTCAGGCGGTGACATGGCGGGTGCAAAAGGCGTCTCAACCCTCTAAACACTCCACGAAGGGATTTCCATTAAGTAAATATCGCTTATTTCAGCCCCAAGCCCGGTTATTTCATACGCGAACTGATTTCTCGATTTTTTCCCGCAAGGGCCGCGGATCAGGCGGGCCGCCGTCGTATTTTTCGTCGGGCCAAGCCCAGAAAAGGGGCCATGGGTTGATTCTTGACAGAAGGAAGGAAGCGGGGGGCTTGGGTTGGCTTTGGGCGGGGCGTGGGTCGCAAATGAATTTGCTCCTACGCGAGAACCGGAGGGAGAGAACCGGAGGGGTCAGCTTTGTGGTTTGCGGTAAAGCTAAATTCCTGGCCTTCGCCCGACTCGGCTCGCGCAGCCAGTCGCCGGTCGTCCGGCTGACTTCGTGCAGACCGCCTAAATCTAGCTTCTCACTCACAACCACAAACAACAAAGCCTTGCTGACGCCCTCTGGTTTTTCCCCATCCGGTTGTTTCGAAAGCCCGCGACGGAAAATGGGTCAATGGAACTCCCGACATTGAAGAATGACGTCCGGATCGGAGGAGACAACGGCGCCGGGCTTCTGCTTTCGCGTTGATTCGCGTGTTTCGCGGGCACTCCTTCCGCCGGTTTCCGGCTTCGCGCCCCGCGTTCGATCAACGCGGTGAGTTCCGCGGGCAGAATGTCTTGCCCGAAGCGAATTGCGCGGCGGGAATCGGCTTCTGCGCGTGCTTTCGCGCGCCCGGCATGACCTTCCTACCCCGCTCGTTTCCCCCGTTTTCCGGCCCGCTCATCGCGGGGCGGCTCTCGCAAAAGATCGGTCTTGCGGCCGGTCTCGGTGTCTTCGTCGCGCTGTTGGCAATGGCGCCGCCGGAGGATCTCAGCCCGCGCGGTTGGGCGGTGCTGTGCGTCGGGGTGTTGATGACCGTCCTCTGGTTTACCGAGGCGCTCCCGCTGACCTTGACCGGCGTCGTGCCGTTCATCGCCCTGCCGCTGCTCGGGGTGAATCCGGCGGACAAAGTCGCCGCGAGTTACTTTACGCCGGTGCTTTTTCTGATCCTCGGCGGGTTCTTCATGGCGCTCGCGATGGAGAAATGGGGGATGCACCGGCGGGTCGCCATGGCGGCGCTCAACCGCGCGGGCGGGAGCGCCCGTTCGATCTTGTTGGCGGTGATGGCGACGACGGCGATGCTTTCGATGTTCGTCTCCAATTCCGCCGCGATGCTGGCGATGCTTCCGGTGGCCCTGGCGATCATCGCGGCGACGGGCCGGCCGGGCGGAGACGAGCCGGAGCAACGCCGTTTCGGCCAGGCCATGGTGCTGGGGATCGCCTACAGCGCGACGCTCGGCGGTTTCGGCACCATCGTCGGGAGCCCGGCCAACGCGGCCTCGGTGGCGATTTTTCAGAAAATCTACGGCACCGAGATCAGTTTCAATCTCTGGGCCGCCTTCGGGTTGCCGCTGGTCCTGCTCGCCGTGCCGCTCGCGTGGCTGCTGCTCAGCCGGGTGGTTTTCCCGTTTCGCATGGCCGCGCTGGACCGGGCCGCGGTGCGGAGTGCGATCGGAGATGCCGGGCGGTGGACGGGCACGGACGTCCGCCTGCTATTTGTGCTGGGCGCGGCGTTGGCCGCTTGGATCGGGATGCCGCTGGTGCGTCTCGCGTTGCCCGCCATGTCGGATGCGCACGTCGCGATCTTGGCCGCCATGGCGTTGTTTCTCATCCCCGCCGGCGGCGGACGGAGCGAGGCGTTGCTCCAGTGGGAGGACACCAAGGCGATGCCCTGGCACTTGCTCATCCTGCTCGGCGGCGGGCTGGCGCTCGCCGACGCGATCAACTCCACCGATCTGAGCCGATGGCTGCAGCTGCATTTCGCCGGCGTGAGCCACCTTTCGCCGTGGGTGCAACTCGCGTTGCTCGCCGGGGCCACGCTGTTCGTGACGGAGTTCGTCACCAACACGGCGACGGTCTCGGCATTTCTGCCGGCGACCGTGGCCCTCGCGGGCTCCGGCCAGATCGATCCCGTCGTGCTGGGGATGGTCACCGCGTTTGCGGCGAACTGGGGCTTCATGATGCCGGCGGGCACGCCGACGTTGGCGCTCGCCTACGGCACCGGTCGTCTGTCGGTTCCGCAGATGGTCTACGCGGGCGCGCTGATGGATATCGGCGGCGTGGTGTTGATCCTCGCCGTCGTGCTCGGTGTGGGTGGACTCGTGCTAGGGACCTAGCCCGGATATTTCATACGCGATCCAGTTTTGCGAGGCTGAGCGAAGTGGGCGGGTAAAAACGGCTGGCCCGCGACGATTTTTACGGCCGAACGGGCGAAGCGACGCGGCGGAGCCGTTTTCGCCGATCCCAATGAC
>JBDNFZ010000683.1:0-8290 GCA_041689555.1 Opitutaceae bacterium
TTCGATGAGCAACTTCAGGGCGAGGCCGGCGGCTCCATCTTCCGCGTCGATCCCCTCGGCTACCGCATCCGCAACACCAAACCCATCGAGTCCCGCCTCCCCAAACAGGGGAAAAATCTCGTCACTTCCCTCGACATCGATCTGCAGCTCGCCGCCGACAAGGCCATCGGTGATCAGGTCGGCGCCGCCGTCGCCATCGACGTCGCCACCGGCGAGATCCTCGCCCTCGTCAGCAAGCCCGACTACGATCTCAATGTTTTCTACCCTCGGCTCAGCCCCGCCGTCTACGCCGAGATCAAATCCCGCGGCGCCGAGTTCAACCGCGCCGTCAGCGGCCTCTATCCGCCCGGCTCGACGTTCAAGATTCTCACCTCCATCGCCGCACTGCGCCGCGGTGTGATCGACCCCGACGAACCCATCGTCAACTGCCAGGGCACCCTCCCGCGCTTCAATCACCGCTTCGTCTGCTACAACGGCCGCGGTATCCACGGCGAGGTCCTCCTCCGCCAGGCCATCGCCGAGAGCTGCGATATCTTCTATTACGAGGCCGGTTGGCGAACCACCGCAGAGGGTATTGCCGAGGAGGCCCGCCGGTTCCGCTTCGGCACCCGCGCCGGCATCGAGGTCCCGGCCGAGATGCGCGGCCTCATTCCCGACGGCGCGTGGAAGGAAAAGACCAAGGGCGAGAAATGGTTCCCCGGCGATACCGCCAACATGGCCATCGGCCAGGGCGACGTCCTCGTGACCCCGCTCCAGATGGCCTGCTTCACCGCCTCCGTCGCTCGCGGCGAGGTCTTCACCCGGCCCACCCTACTCCATGATCCCGACCGCCCGGTCCAGCGCCACGAGAGCATCGGTCTGACCCCGGCGCAGCGCCTCGCGATCTTCGAGGGCATGGAGGCCTGCACCCTCCCGCCCCAGGGCACCGCCCGTATCCTCACCACCCTCGACGCCCTGCGCGTGCCCGGCGTGCGGATCGCCGGCAAGACCGGCACGGCCCAAAAGGCCGTCAAGGGCGGCAATATCAACTTCGCTTGGTTCATCTGTTTTGCCCCCATCGAGAAACCAGAGATCGCCATCGCCATCGTCCTCGAGGGCGACACTCCCGGCGAAGAGTTCGGCGGCGGACGCAACGCCGGCCCTGTCGCCAGCGCGATCCTCAAGAAATATTTCGAGAAGAAGAACCGCCCCGCCGACCAGAAACTCGCGCCGTTCAGGACCGAGTGATCTGTTCCCGCCCCGCCGCGCGCACCGCATCGCGGGCCCGGCGAAACACCGTCTCCGGCTCCGCCCACGTCTCACGTGCCCCGTAGCGCACCCGCTCGAGTTCCGTCACGACCTCCTTCAGCTCCGCGCTCGCGTGCCGCCATTCCGCATTCCGCACTCCGCACTCCGCAATCCGTGCGAGCAACCGCCCGGCCTCCCGCCGGATCGGATCGTCCTTCAACCGCCTCCGGCCCAGGCTAAGACCGAACATCGACCGGCGAAAATACTTGATCGCCCACACCGCCCCGCCCGCCAGCCCGATCACCGCCAAGATCCCCGCGACCCGGCGCACATCCCACGGCCCCGCGAGCCACGCTTTCACCGCCGCCATGGTCTCCTCCAGTTTCGCGCGCAGCTGCTTCCCGGTCGCTTCCGTCGCCGTCTTCACCGCCTTCAGCGTTTCCGCCTGCGACCGCGCGTCGAAGCTCACGATGCGCCGATACCAAAACACCCGCAGACTGTCCAAACGCGCGGTCCAACTCCGGTCCGTGCGCCGCGCGTTCGCCCCGCTCCCGCCGGCTTGCGCCGCCGCCGCCGCCGCGTTGGCGGACGCCAGCGGATCGACGCGCAACCATGCTTCGCGCGTCTCGTCCCATATCTCCGTCCACGCATGCGCGTCCGAATTGCGGACCGTAAAATTATTCGAGAAGCCGTTCCACGAGCCACCCCGAAAACCGATCGCCACCCGGGCGGGGAAGCCCGCTTCGCGCGCCAAAATCACCAGGGCGCCCGCGAACAGTTCGCAATGTCCTTCGCCCTTCCCCGCCAGCCACCGCACGAGGGCGTCCCCGCTCCCGGAGGGAATTTTCGGCTCCAGCGAATAGGCATGGTTTGACGTCAGCCACGCACTCGCCACCCGGCCAAACTCCGCCGCGCTCGCGCCGCTCCCGCTTTCGACCCGCATTCGCGCCCACGCCGCCCGGTCCTCGTTCCCCAGCCCCGTCCGCCGTTGCAGCAGCCCTTCGCCCCGTCCCGTCTCCGCGGCTTCCCCGCGCCGCCGCCAACGCTCCGCAAACGCCGGATCGCCCAACGCATCGGCGAACGTCATGCCTTCCACCCGATAGGCCGTCATCGTGGCCGGCTCGGTCCGCAGCGTCACCACGCCCAGCTCCGGGCTCGGACGAAAACTCTGCACCTCGCGGAACCGCAACTCATCGAACGCCCCGAGCAGCGGCAGATACCGGCTCACACCCGATTCGAGATAAAAAGTCCAGAAGCCCGGCGGCCCGAGCTGCGCGCGCCGTTCGCCCCGCAAGAGGGTCTCGGTTCGTTCCCGCGCGAACGCCACCCGGCTCAACCCCGCCGAGAGTTTGAACCCCCCGTCCCGATACTCGTCGAGCACGAGCATCCGCCAATACGGCGACGCCGGCACTTGCGCCGGATCCGGGACATCGACGCTCAGGGCCACGCTGTTGTCCTGCATGATCTCGGTCACATCACCGAACTTGATCGAATCGTTGAAGCCCGACCGCGCCTTCTTCGCGATGAACCGCTCCAGAAAAAGGCTGTTCTCCAACTGGAACCGCGGGATCGCCAAAAACAAAAGCGCCGAGACCGCGACCACCCCGGCGAAGAGCGTCCCGCCCAAAACCAGCACGCGCCAGTCCGAGACCGCGCGCAGCCGCCGTGCGAGACGCCGCCAGTCCGCGTGCTCGGCCCACGCCGGCTGGGCCGTCTCGGGCGCGTTCCACGTGATCAGGCCGCGCCATCCCGTCTTCGCCCCCGCCGCCTTAGCCTCCACGCTTTCGGTCAGGGTGATCGCGAGCAGAAACGCCAGCGCGCAGCCCGTGAAGGCCAGGATCTGGACCGCAAACGTCAGCGACACCGTCAGCACGCCCGCGACCACGATCAGGAAGAGTCCCAGCACGATGATCTGCAGGTCGTCGCGGCGTTGGCGGTAACAGATGCCGCGATACATCAACAGCAGGATATCCAGCCGCACCATGGCCGGCAGCATTTCGCCTTTCAGCCAGAGGTCCCCGAGGAAAAACATCACGATCAGCGGAAACGCCAGCGTGTGCCCGAACCGCGGCACGAGCGCCGGCAATGCCGGACGCGCAATGCACGCTCCGACGGCCACCGTCGTCAGGCCCATCAGCGTCCATGCGTCGATATCGAGGTAGAACACCGTCCACACCGAGAGCAAAATCAGCGCGCTCCCGAGCAGCCACTTGAGTTGCTGCAACTCATCCCACATCAATTGCGGGCGCCTCGGCCGGCCGCCGTTTTCCGCTTTCCCGGGGTTTTCTTCGGGCGGTCTCATCAGGTCACCGCCGCCTTGGTCCCGTCGACATAGGCCGCCACGCCATGCCCGCCGTCCGGTGCGAAGGTCAGCACGTTTCTCTCCTTCTCAGCTCCGGTCGGGTTCTCCCCAATCGTCCCGGCCTCGCCCACGGGCTCCGCCACCGCCAACCGGTCCAGCCAGCCTTCCAAGTCGCGCACGTGCCGCAGGGTCTGGGGTTGCTCGTCGTTCAACGCCGCGGTCTGCAACTGCCCGGTGCGAAAAAGATCCTCCACCAACGTCGCCGCAAAACTCACCAACACTTCAAACTGGTCCGCCCGCGGCCACCGTGCCGCTTCCGTCCGCACCCGCACGCGATAGCCTTGGCTGGTCTCCGCCGTGAACTGCCGCACCAAAAGCTGCTGTGTCCGCGCGCTCGCTTTCCAGTGGATCAACCGGTGCGAATCGCCGGCCGCATACCGCCGGAGCGCGTGCAGGTCCCCGCCGCTGCCGATCCGCTCCCGCTGCTCTTCGCCGCCGATCCGACGCGAACCGGTGATCGTCAGCCGCCGATACTCCGCCGCCGCCGGCCAGACCACGACGTCGGCGCGAAGTTCCGTGCCCACGTATTTTTTCAAAAAACCGAAGGGAAAGAGCGAGCCCACGCCCGCCAGCTCCACCCGCATCCGGCCGCGCCGCGCCGGGGCGAAACTCCAGTCCAGGCGGGTCTCCACCCGCGGGTCCAGCCGCTCCCGCAGCGCCACCTGGCCCCGCACCGCCTCGGCCTCGGCTTTCTTGAGAATCGCCCGCACGTCGATGCCCTTGCCCGTCACCGTCGACTCCGCCTTGGCCCCCGCCGTCGCCGCCAGCGGCCGCGCCAGCCACTCGAACCACAGCCCATATGTCGGTAGAAACCCTTTTCCGTTTCTCAGGGCCAGGCCCACATTCGCGCTCTGGCCCGCCCGCAACGGCGGCTTCACGTCGAGCCGCCAGGCCACTTTGCTCAGGTTCAACCACGAGAGCACGCCGCTCAAAATCAGGCACGCCAGCAGGAGCGAGAGCGTGATAAACAGGATGTTGCTCGAGGAATTGTAGGCCGCCGTCCCGAGACCGAAGCACAGCCCGATCAAAATCATCCCCGACACCGTCGGCACGATCCGCTCGCCGCTGCGCGGCCACACCAGCGCCCACACGAGCTCGCTCCAACGGAATTTTTTCCGCCGCTTTTTCGCGCCCGGTCCCGACCAACCGATGGTGTCCCCGACACTGGTCATGCGACGCCCGTGATCACGTCGGCCACGCCACGTTCGCCAGGATCCGTTTCAACGTCGCGCCCACCGCGCGCCGCTCTTCGAGCGCGTCGCTCGTCTGCCGCGCCGGCGCCAGCCGGTGCGTGAGCGTCGGCCCGACCAGCGCCGCCACGTCGTCCGGCAGCACGAAATCCCGCCCGAGCACCAACGCCCGCGCCTGGGCCGCCGTGCGCAGTGCCAGACCGCCGCGCACGCTCACGCCGGACTTGAATTCCGCCTCGGTTCGCGTCGCCACCACGATCCGCAGGATGAAATCGAGCACTGAGTCTTCTACGAAAACCTGCCCCGCGAGCGCCTGCAGCTTGAGCATGTCGGCCTTGGTCACGACCGCGTCGATCGGGATCGCGTCGTAGCCCGCCCGCGCCGTGCACAGGATCTCCAGCTCGTCCGCCGGTTCCGGGTAGCCCATCTGCAGCCGCATGAGGAAGCGGTCCATCTGGCTCTCCGGCAGCGGAAACGTGCCTTCGTAGTCCACCGGGTTTTGCGTCGCGAAGACCATGAACGGCGATCCGACCGCGTGCGCCACGCCGTCGACCGTCACCCGCGCCCGGTCCATCACCTCGAGCAACGCCGATTGCGTCTTCGGCGTCGCGCGGTTGATCTCGTCCGCCAACACGACGTTGGCAAACACCGGCCCCGGCTTGAACACAAACGTCCGCTCCCGCTCGTCGTAGATCGCCACGCCGGTCACATCGCTCGGCAGCAGGTCGCTGGTAAACTGCACCCGCGAAAACGCGCAGTCCGTCGACCGCGCCAGCGCGTAGGCCAGCGTGGTCTTCCCGAGGCCGGGCAGATCCTCGATCAGGATGTGGCCGCCCGCGACGAAGCACACGATCACCTGCTCGATCACCTCGTCCTTGCCCTTGATCGTGCGCCGGATGGCCGTGCGCAGCCGGTCTATCGATTGGCGCGCCACCGCGAGTTCCGGGGGAGAGACGAAATCACTCATGATCCCGAAACTACCCCGCGGCCCGACGGCGTCAAACCGCCGTCTCAGCTATCCCTGTTTCGCCCTGTCCGACCCGAGCAGTTGAATCAGCACCGAGAAATCTTGGTCACCCAATCCGGCCCGCTCCGCCTGCGCCAGTCGATCCCGCATCGTGTCGAGCACCGGGAAGTCCTCGCAGCCGTCGATCCCCGCCGCCAGCCGCATGTCCTTCAGCATGTGCTTCACCGAAAATTGCGGCGAAAAATCGCCGCTCCGCAGCTTCGGCTCTTTGAGCTTCGCCAGCCCCGACTGGCTCGCGTTGCGCGCCAGCGCCCCGAAAAAAGTGTCGTCCGAAATCCCCGCCCGCCGTGCCAGCGTGATCGCCTCCGACAACGCTTCCATTTGCGCCGCGATGTTCAGGTTCATCGCCAGCTTCAGCGTCGCCGCCTGCCGATGATCGCCGATGGTCAGCCGCGCCACCGACACCAGCGCCAGCGTCGCCTCCATGTCCGCCACCGTCGCGGCGTCGCCTCCGACATAGTAAACGACCTGCTTCTGCTCCGCCGCGGCTTTGCTTCCCGTAAACGGCGCCTCGAGATAGCTCGCCCCGAGCCCCGTCACCGTCGCGCAAAATTCCTCGCTGCTCTTCGGGTCGATCGTGCTCGACTGCACCACGGTCTTGCCCGGCCCGAGCGCGGGTAAAATCTGCGCCAGGAGCGCCCGCACCGCCGGCGGATCCGCGACCACGAGCTGCACGATGTCCGCCGCCTGCGCGACCGCCAGCGGCGTCGCCGTCCACTTCGGGAAATCCGGCTGCGCCGTGCGATTCCACGCCCCCGCGAGCACGCCCGCCGCGGCATAGTGCCGCGCCCAAACCCCGCCGATGATCCCCAATCCCAAGACGCCGATAGTCTTCATAATCCCTCCGACGAAACACACGCGTCCGCGAAAAACAAACCCCGACTCAGCTCATCCGTTCCCGATTCCCCGATTTCCACATTCAAAATCCCCACCTCACCCCAAGATCTCCAGCAGCCGCGCCAACAGCCGGTTCACTTTCGCCTGGTTGTCCTTCACCAGCTCGTGAAACGCGGCGTAGTCGATCGCCGTGCCCTCGATCCCGTTCGCGTAGTTGTCGACCATCGCGAGAGAGTTGTAGCGCAACCCCAGCTCGACCGCGAGATCCGCCTCGTGCCCCGCCGTCATCCCGACCACGTCGCCCCATTCTTTGATGATGCGTATTTCCGCCTTCGTCTCGAACCGCGGCCCGCGTGTCTGCACATACACTTTCCCCCTCTGGATCGCGAACTCCGGCGCCAGCTTCTCGGCCAGCAGCGGGATCAGGTTGTTCGCGATCCCCGGCGCGCCGCCTTTCAACTCGTCGTCGAAATACGTCGCCGGCGCCACCGCCAGCCCCACGTAGTCGCTGCAGGAGACCAGCGTCCCCGGTCGCAACTCGGGCTTCAGCGAGCCCACCGAATTCAACGACACGATGTCCGCAAACCCCAAGTCGGCCAGCGCCCGCAGGTTCGCCCGGTAGTTGATCGTGTGCGGCGGCACCGGCGTCGCGTAGCCGTGGCGGTTGATCAGCGCGAAATCACCCCGCGACCGATACTCCACCCGGCCATATTTGGTCTCGACGGTTTTCGTTTCCCACGTCGAAAACATGGGCGACTTCACGATGCTCGTCCCGCTGATAAACGCGATCTTCATGCCCCGACTCCCGCGTCTCCTCATCCCGATGACAACGCGAAACCTTTTCCCCGCCGTAGGGCGTCTGTCTTGCCGACGCCTCCGTTCCCACGCCCCTCTCGCGCCCATCATTCTCGCCCTCGCCTTCCTCTCCGGCTGCGCCACCCCCGGCCCGCTCCACCTTTACACCGCGCCTTCCACCCAACCCGCCGCGCTCCTCGACACCGCGCCTGGCTCGCCCGCCGTCCCCGTCGACATTCCCACCTTCCTCGCGCCCGGCGAAACCCTCACCGGCCTCGCCTACGATCCGTTCACCGACCACCTGTTTCTCCGTCTCGCGCCCGGCAACGTCATCCGCGTCGTCGACCGTCCCGCACGCGCGATCAAGCGCACCTTCACGGTCGCCACGCTCCCCGCCACCGGCGGGGGCGACCTCGCCGTCCGACCCCGCGACGGCCGCATCTTTTTCGCCCACCCGAGCGAGCCGGCCCTCGTCGTAACCGATCGCTTCGGCCGGGCCGAGCGGATCCTCCGCCTTGCCACGCTCACTACGCCACCCACCGGCGTCGCCTACGATTCCGTGCGCAACCAACTGCTGGTTCTCAACCCCGGCGACCCCGCCCGCATCACCGCCCACGCCCCCGACGGCGACCTCATCGCCACCATGATACTCGACCGCCCGACCGCAGCCACCGGCCTGGCCTACGACCCCCTCGCCCAAGAATTCTACCTGACCACCACCACCTCTGTCGCCATATTCGCCATCTCCGGTCATTCCCTCCGCACCCTCCCGCAGCCCGCCGCCTTCCTCGACCTCGGCCCCCGCTCCCTCCTCCGCCTCTTCTGATTCCTTACTCCGCTTTCCCCTTACAA
>JBDNFZ010000684.1:0-2190 GCA_041689555.1 Opitutaceae bacterium
CCCGCGTTGGTCTCGCGATTCGCCACCGCCCCCGCCGGGCAGTGCGCCTGCGGTTCGTAAACATGAACGCGATAACCGAGTGTCTGCGCCGCCTGCGCGAGCATCCGCCCGAGCTGCCCGCCACCAAGGATGCCGAGGGTTCTTCCGGGAGGGATCATGGGACGGAGGAAAAGCTGAGAGTTGAGAGCTGAGAGTCTAGAGCGAAGAACGGCATATCCGATTCAGCGTCTTCCGGCTCTCGGCTCTGGACTCTCGGCCCTCAGCTCATCCGCCGCAGGCGCCTCACGGCAACTCCGCCTTCAGCACCTTCGCCGTCTGCGCCGCGCGAAATTTTTTCCACGCCTTCCGCGTCCCCGCTTCGCTCTGCGCCAGCAACGACGCCGCGAACAGCGCCGCGTTGATCGCCCCGGGCTTCCCGATCGCAAACGTCGCCACCGGCACCCCGCCCGGCATCTGCGCGATCGAGAGCAGCGAGTCCAAACCCTTCAGCGTCTTCGATTCCACCGGCACGCCGAGCACCGGCAAGGTCGTGAGCGCCGCCGTCATACCCGGCAGATGCGCCGCGCCGCCCGCGCCCGCGATGATGACCTTGAGCCCGCGCTTTTCCGCGCTCTCCGCGTAGCTCACCATCAGCTTCGGCGTGCGGTGTGCCGAGACCACGCGCTTTTCGAACGGCACCCCGAGCGCCGCCAACTGGATCGCGGCGTGTTGCATCGTTTCCCAGTCGGAGGTGCTCCCCATGATGATTCCCACGAGCGGTTTGGTCATGACGCGAGGCAAGGTGCCCGCCCGCCCCGAAGCAAGGCCGCACCGCGTGCGCCCTGCGCGCGGGGTGTAACACCAAGCGAGGTCACGCCGCGCAGATCCGCGCGTGGCGCAGGATCGGGTTTGAAGCCCCGGTTTCAGCCGGAAGGTTTTTCAGATTCCGGCTAAAGCCCGGGCTACGAACCCGGAATCGGCTGACCTCGCCTCCGGCTCCTCCTTTCCACGCGCACGCGAAGCTTGCCCGACCCAACCGACGCCGCCAAACCCCCTGACACCCTACCCCACGCCTTGAACCCCTCCTCCTCGCCGACCACCGGCACGCTTTTCCTGCCCACCCGCCTGCATATCGCCGTCTGGGGCGCGCTCGCCGCGCTCACGCTGGTCCTCGTCATCGTCTCGAGTTCCCTCGCCGGGAAACGCTTCTGGGCGGACTGGCAGGAGAGCGGCAATCTGCGCCGGCCCAACTACGCGGAGCGGATCTACCACGACAACTTTTTCCGCACCCGCGCCAACACTTGGTCCAACCTCGCCTATGTCGCCGTCGGTTTCTATGCGCTCGCCTTCGCCCGGCACGACCGTCGCCGCCCACGCGCCCCGCTCGCCGGCTATCTCGTGCAGACGCCGCCGCTCAGCGTCCTCTTCGGCTTGGCCCTCTGTTGGCTCGGCGCGGGCAGCGGGATGTTTCACGCCTCGCTCACGCGCTTCGGGCAACAGCTCGACGTCGCGTCGATGTATGGCGGCTTGCTGGTGTTCATCGCGATCAGCCTCGGCCGCTGGCTGCCCGAGATCCGGCTCGGCCGCGCTCGTCCGCCGCTGCCCACCTGGCCTTTCTTCGGCGGGCTCGTGGTCGTCGCGTGCGCGCTGCTCTTCCGCTACAAATGGTCGATGTCCGCGACCAACGTCCTCTCGACCCTCATCCTCGGCGTCACCGTCCTCAGCATTCTTGATCGCTTCCATCCCACGCGCCGTATGGCGGTGCGTTGGGCGTTCGCCTCCGTCGCCGCGCTCGTCGCCGGCATCACCTGCCGGCAGCTCGATGTCGCCGGCCGCTGCAGCGGTCCCGACGCCTGGCTCCAAGGTCACGCCATCTGGCACGTGCTTACCGCCGCCAGCCTCGGTTGCACCTACCTCTACTACCGCTCCGAGGTCTTGCGATCGCCTCCTGCCCCGCCGTCCCCTACGTAAGCAACCTCCGCCACGATGCCCTCCTTGAAAACACCCCTCGCCCTCTGCGCCGCCTTCGCCCTCCTCGCCGCTTCGGCCCGGCCCGCCGCCGCCGCCGACTCCGCCCGCCGCCCCAACATCGTGTTCCTCATCGCCGATGATCTCGGCCAGCGCGACCTCGGTTCCTACGGCAGCACGTTCTACGAGACGCCGCATCTCGACCGGCTCGCCGCCGAGGGCGCGCGCTTCACCGATGCCTAC
>JBDNFZ010000685.1:0-10354 GCA_041689555.1 Opitutaceae bacterium
ATCATGAGCGGCATCCCGTAGTGGTCGCAGACGGCGCGGAGGCGCGCGGCGTTGAGCGCGGTCTGCCGGTGGATGTCGGGTTCGCCGGGCATCAGGAGAAGGTTGCAGACGACGCAGGCGGCGTCGGCTTTGAGCGCGCCGATGATCGGTTCGTCCCAGTGGACGAGCTGGTTGAACATGACCTTGTGCGTGGTGGCGTTGTAGAGGTTGCCGACGTCGGTGCGGAGGACGAGGGCGGGCTTGCGGGGACCGGGGAGCGATTGGAGGATGTCGGCCTGGCCGATGTTCATCTGGATCGCGTCGGGGCCGGCCTCGACGAGGGCGCGCACGACGGCGGGCATATCTTCGAGACCTTCGAGGAAGGCGTGCTCATTGAACACGCCGTGGTCGATGGCTACGTCGAGACAGCGGCCGTCGGCGGCGAGGAAGCGGTTGAGGCGGGATTTATGGGCGGAGAACATCGGGGAATCAGTTGAGAGTTGAGAGCTGGGGAATGAGAGTCTGAAGGACGACGCCGTGACGCGTGGCGAGGAGGTCGCGGGTGCGAGCGATCTCGGCGGCGAGGAGGGCGGCGTCCCAGCCGAGTTCGCGGGCGGCAAGATCGGCGATGGCGGAGAAACGGTTGGGCGAAAGCGGGCCGAAGAGTGCGAGCGGCGTGCGGCGGAGCAGCAGATCGTCGAGGTGGACGACGGCCTCGGTGCGGAGGAGGTGCGCGAGTGCGGCGAGATCGGCGTAGTTGGGTTCGGGCTCGCGACCGCCGATGCGGAGGTCGTGGGAGTGCGCCGTGCGGGTGCGGCCGAGATCGCCGAGGATCTTATCGGTTACCTGTTCGGCGAAAGCGCGGAAGGTCGTCCA
This sequence comes from Opitutaceae bacterium, assembly GCA_041689555.1. Lineage (GTDB taxonomy): Bacteria > Verrucomicrobiota > Verrucomicrobiia > Opitutales > Opitutaceae > Tous-C4FEB. The sequence continues at coordinate 856 of JBDNFZ010000685.1, forward strand.
CTTGCCGCCGACGAGCGAGTAGACCGGCCACGGTTGCGCGGGTGGCGCGGGCGGGAGATCGCGCCGCGAATGGTCGCGGCTGATGCGGCCGGTGAAGCCGTCCTCGCTCGCGGGGAGCGGGCGCACGCCGCAGAAGCGTGCGAGGATGTGCTCGCGGCCGATCTTGACGGCCGGAAACACGGTCCGGACTGATTCGAGCATATAGTCGACCTCGCGTTCGTCACAGACGGCGTCGTCGGGATTCTCGATGCGGATGTCGGTGGAGCCGACGAGGACCTTGCCGTGCAGCGGGAAAAAGACGCAGACGCGCCCGTCGGCGTTTTCGTAGAAGAGCTGGTGGCCGGCGGTCGCTGCGAGCAATTCCGGGTGATCGACGACGAGGTGCGAGCCCTTGGTGCCGCCAACGAAGCGCGTAGGCGTGCCGAGGGCGCGGTTGGCGAAATCGATCCATGCGCCGGTGGCGTTGACGACGATGCGCGGGGTGACGGCGAAATTTTCTCCGGTGATCTCATCGCGGAGCGTGACGGCGCCGTCCGGCGCGGTGCCGGTGGCGGCGACGTAGTTGAGCGCGAGCGCACCCGGGTGCGCGGCGAGGGCGTCGTCGATCAGTTCGAGACAGAGACGCTCAGGGAGGGGAACCCACGCGTCGTAGTAGGTCGCGGTGCAAACAATACCCGGGTGCAGTAAAGGCCGGGTGCGGAGCGCGGCGGCGCGCGAAGCGAAGGTGTGCTTTGGCAGCACGCGGTCGCGGATGGTGAGGAGATCGTAGAGCGTGAGGCCGGCCTTGATAAGGGCGGCGCCGCGCTGGGCCGGCTTGGATGAGAGATTGAAGAACTTTGCGAGGGCGTTGGCAAAGCCGGACCAGCGCGAGAAAATCGGGATCGTCGTCGGTAGCGGCTTCACGGCGTGCGGCGCGTTTTTGAGGAGCCGGTTGCGCTCGTGGAGCGACTCGCGCACGAGGCGGAACTCGCCGTTTTCAAGGTAACGCAGGCCACCGTGAATCATGCGTGAGGAGGCGGAGGTCGCGCCGGCGGCGAAGTCACCCTTGTCGACGAGAAGAGCGTCCACACCGTTGAGCGCGAGTTCGCGGAGGAGGCCGGCGCCATTGATGCCGCCGCCGACGATGAGCACATCGACGGTGCGGGTCGCGCGCAGGCGGTCGAGTGAGGCGGTGCGGGCGGGAAAGCGCATCGGTGTCAGGCGTCCTCGGCCGCGAGATGGGCGAGGAGTGCGGCCGGGCGCGGCCACGAAAGTTCGACGTGCTGGGCGGCGAGGCTCTCGCGCAAGGCAGCGGGCGGCACGGCAACGAGTGAGGAAAGTTTTTTCTCTGCGGCGAGCGCGGCGGCGGTGCCGGCGGCTTGGCCGAGCTGCATCATGGTGCGAGAAAGTCGGCAACTCGACGCGGCGATCGATGAGAAACTTGCTCCGCGGCAGGCGACGGCGAGGTTGTGGAATTCGGCAGGCAGCAGGCAGCGGAATGGCACCCCGTAGGGCTGGGTGAGTTCTCCGGTTCCGGCACGGCCGGTGTCGGCGCCGTGGGTGTCGCGCGCGTGGTCGGCGATCGTGATAATGTCGTCGTGTGTTTGCGCAGAGATGCCGGCGAGGAGATCGTGCTCGGTGAGGACGTAGCGGCCCACGAGGCGCGAGCCTTCGCGCACGCCGAGACCGGGCGCGATCCACGCGAGACGGAACGACTGAAATTCGGGAAACACGGTTTGCAGGTGATGCCAGTGCGCGCGGATGCGACGGGCGCACTCAGCATAGGCGAGGGCAAAGCCGAGGGCGTGCGCCTCGCGGCCTGCCATGATGGGGAGAGCGTTGATGTTGAAGTCGCCGTTGGGATATTGCGTGCAGGCGGCGATGGGAAATGTGTCGGCCCACCAGCACACCGCGGGGATGTCGGCCGGAAGCGGTTCAATGGCGGGCTCGCCGGCGCGCGCGACGCGATAGATGAGGGTGGTGCCGTTGAGTTTGTCGGTCGGCCCGCGAGGGGCGCTCGGTTCGTCGTGGAGCGAACGGGGTTCCTGGCCGAGCGAAGTTTTGCAGCCGAGTTTCTTGGCCAGAAGAATGTCGGCGGTGGCGTCGATGAAAAAGTCCGCCGTGGCCTCGCGACCGTCGTCCATGACCAGGGAACGGAGGCGCGCGCCCTCGGTGCGAGCCTGAAGGAACGCGGTATTCTTCCAGAGAATGCAGCGGCCGGTCTCGGCGAGCATCTTTTCCATTTCGGCGGCGTCGGGGCCAGGCTCGTAGGGCACGCCGTGCCAGTGCTCGCGACGGAACGCTTCGGCGTGGTCACGGGGCGGCGCACCGAAGCGGCGGAGACTATCGAGATAGGTTTTGGTCGGATCGATGACCAGTTCCCCGCCGGGAAATTTGGGTGCTACCTCCGGACCCTGCCAGGCGAAGTGCCGGCCGAAATTGTAGATGCCGACGGCGGAGGGGATTTTTCGCAGCCGGCGGTAAAGATCAAAAGGGATGCCGGTGCCGCCGACGCCCGGCTCCCAGTTGTTGACTCCGCCGCGCGCGGCATTGCCGCCCAGCGAGTCGCTTTTCTCGACAAGGAGAACCTCCTGGCCGAGACGGGCGGCGGCGAGCGCCGCCGCAAAACCGCCGCTACCGGCGCCGACGACGACGAGGCCAAAGTGGAACGTGGGCATCGGGGTAGTTGCCGGGCAGGAAGAGAACTGGGCGTCGGTCTGAACGCCCGTATTTCAGAGCGGACTGACTTCTTGGATCATCGGCCAGAGAATCGTTTCCTGCACGCAGAGGTGGGCGGGCAAAGTGCAGATATCGGCGACGAGTTGTCCAATTTCGGAGGGCTTGATACACTGCGCAAGCGTGGCCGTGTCACGCGGGCCGAGGCCGGCGGCGTCGGTAAATTCGGTCACGCCCCACGATGGGGAAACCGTGGTGACGCGGACGCCGTGCGGGCGGAGTTCGAGGTAGAGTGATTTTGAAAAATGGTTAAGACCGGCCTTGGCTGCGCCGTAAATGCCCCACGTCGGCCAAGCATGGTGGCCGGCGATGCTGGAGATGTTGACGATGATGCCCGAGCCCTGCTTCCGCAGGAGCGGCGCGACGCGACGGCAGCCGTAGATTGCGCTGTGGAGATTAAGGAGAAACGCGGCGTCGATGGAGGCGTCGGTCTGATCCTCGGTGGCGGCGATCTTAACGCCGCCGCCCGCGTTGTTGACGAGGATGTCGATGCGCCCGGCCGCGGCGAGGACCGCCGCGATGACCTGATCCCAATCGGCGGGCGAGGTGGCGTCTGCACGGAGGGCGGTGACCCCGACCGATTGCGCGGCGCGATCAAGGGCGGCTTGATCGCGGCCGGTGATGAACACGCGGGCGCCGGCGGCGCGGAGTTTTTCGGCGATGCCTAGGCCGAAGCCTTTGGCGCCGCCGGTGACGAGAGCGATTTGTCCTTGGAGCGGGGTGGGCATGGAGATTGGAAACGAGGGTGAAATCAGAGGAGGTTGTAACCAAACCGTCGCGAGATGCGCTCGGCGGCTGCCACGACCTTGACGCCCATCTTGGGGAGATCTGCGGCGTCGAAGCGGAAGCTTGGGCCCGTGACCCAAATCGCAGCGATGGGATAGCCGCGATGGTTAAAGATCGGTGCCCCTACGCAGTGCAGGCCCTCGATCTGCTCGGCGCGGTCGAGACCATAGCCCTGCGCGAGGACGTCGATAAGCTCGGCCTCGAACTTGGCGCGAGAGTCGAGCGTGCGCTCGTTGTAGTGGGTGAATTTGAGCTTTTTGAGCAGCGCTTCGCGTTCGGTTGGCGGCAAAAATGCGACGAAGACCTTGCCGGGGGCCGAAGTGTGGAGCGGGAAATGCGTGCCGGGATCGACGAGGAACTTCACGGGCTGGGTCGAGGCGATCTGTTCGAGAACGACGCCCTGCGTGTCGGCACGCACGCCGACGAGGACGGTTTCCTGCGTCTCGTCGCGGAGGATCCGCATCACGTCGAGCGAATGTTCGATGAGCTTGTCCTCGCCGATGGCGGCGTAGCCGAGGGAGAGAAGTTTCCGGCTCAGGGTGTAGCGCATATCCTCACCCTCGCGGAGAAGGTAGCCGCGTTCTTCGAGCACGCCGGTGATGCGGAAGACGCTGTTCGAGGGCAGATCGAGTTTTTCCGCGATCTCGCGCATCCGCATTCCCTCGGGGTGCTTGGCGAGGAGTTCGAGGATCGTCAGCGCGCGGTCGAGCGCGGGCACCTGATAACTGTCGGCTTCGGGACTGGATTTAGACGGCTTCATTTTGCTGCTTGACTAATAGAATGATGATCTACTGATGGAACAAGACAAAACTTAGGGCTTTCCCTAGAAAACTTCCCGCTTTCGTTTCCCAGCCATCGAGGCCGGGAAATCCACCTAAACCCTCCGATCCTGTCCCCCCAATGAATCGTCCCATCCGTCGCACCACGCTATCCTGCGTGAGTGTGTTCTCAATTCTAAGTGTGGTTTGCATCGCGCCGATTATGGCGCAGGTAACCGCTCCCGCCAAGCCCTTGCCGGCGACCTCCGAGGATGCGGTTCGACTGAGCCCGTTCGTTATCTCGACCGATGCCGACGACGGCTATGCCTCAACCGAGAGCGCTTCGGCATCGCGCTTCAAACAAAAGCTGAAGGATATCCCGCAGAGCATCGCCATCATGAGCGGGCAATTCCTCAAAGATATCGGCGCGGTGGATCTCGCCGATGTCATACCTTTGATCGGCGGGACAGTCTCCGGGGGCACCCGGTCGCAGGATTCGTTTACCATCCGCGGCTTCGCGGTGCAGGAGTCTTATCTCGACGGTTTCCGCGATGTCGTGGAATGGGGCGGCGGCGACTTCGTGCACGTGCAGCAGCTTGAGATCATCAAGGGCCCCTCTTCCAATCTCTACGGCAATCCCAAGGGTCTCGGCGGCATCATCAACCGCGTATCGAAGATGCCGCGCACAAGTGCGTGGCAACAGGCCGCCATAACGATCGGCGACTACGCCAACTACCACTTCACCGCTGACGTGACCGGCCCGATCACCCAGGACAAGAAATTGCTCTACCGCGTGAACGCCGCCTACCGGCAGATGGAATTCAACCGCGACTTCAAGGACGTTAAGCGGATTTTCGTCGCGCCGGTGTTCGAGTGGCGAATCACCCCCTCGACAAAGCTCAGCCTGTTGACGGAAATACTGCGCCAAGACTATCAGGAGGATAACTGGATACCGACCGTGATGATCGCGCCGGGCGTGCGGGCCATCACGGTGCCGGAGAACCGGCGCATCGACGAACCGTGGGCGAAATCTAAAATCGAACGCGAGAAGGTTCGTCTCATCGCCGAGCACAAGATCAACGAACACCTCACGGCACGAGTCGCCGCGCAGCAGATCTACATCAACAATCCGATCACGCAGGTGGAGTTCCTGAGTCTCGCGGCGGACAACCGCACGGTCAACCGGCGTGCGTTCTGGCTTAACCGCTGGGAAGACTATAGCTACGTCGAGGCCAATCTCTTCGGCCGCTATGTCACGGGGCCTGTCGAGCATTCCGCCATCCTCGCGGCCGACTACTATCTGATCGACTTCCGCAGCAACGTGCGCCGCACGGCGCTGGGCTCGCTCGATTTATTGGCGCCGGTTTACAGCAACACCGCGCCGGACTTCCCGGCGAGCGGCGTCGTGACGAACACGTTGGGCGAGGGTATCACCACGGGCTACACGGGCACCTACCAGCTCAACGCCTACAACGGGCGGGTCCTCCTGATCGCGGGTTGGCGCGACTCCGAGGTCAAAAACTCCCGCTATGCCGAGATCGGGGCCGGGCCCTACCCGTTGATCGTCGATCCGGTCTCAAGTGCCCAGCTGCCTCGCTATGGCGGGATGGTGCGACCGCTCAAAAACGTCTCGCTCTACTACCAATACAGCGAGGTCTTCCAACCTCAGGGCGGCGGCGCCGTCCGCCTCGACGGTTCGCCGCTTGCCCCGGTGACGGCGTCATCCGAAGAATTCGGGGTGCGGGTATCGTTTTTCGATGAGAAATTAAATGTCGAGGTCGTGAAGTATGAAATGATCGCCGACGGCCTCGCGCTGCGACTGCCGGCTCCGAATAACTCGTTCTTTGCGAACGGCGGCCAGACCACGTCGAACGGTTACGAATACTCGGTCACCTATGGTGATAAACGCCTGTCGCTCCAGGCGGGCTGGGTAGATGTTTTCGTGCGCGACACGACCCCGGGTATCTTGGGCGCACAACAGGGCGGACAACCCCGCGGCCGCGGTCGCATGCATGTCCGCTACAAGTTTCCGCAGCTCGGCCGCCACGGCGGACTCTCGGTCGGAGCAGGTGTGATCCATGCGAGCGAGCGCCCGCTCTCAGCGACGACGACGGGGCAGTTCATCCCGGCATATCAGTCTTACAGTTTCAACGCCAACTACGCGGCGGCGAAGGGCCTCATGGTGGCGGTGGCAGTAGGTAACGTCTTCGACAAACGCACGATCGTGGCCAACGCGGGCACCCTATGGCGACCGCTCGATCCGCGCACGATGAAGCTTACGATCACGCGGACTTGGTAAACGCCCCGAAACAAGCCCGCGTGGTGCATCTCCTCGGCATCGATGTCGGCAGCACGGTCGTGAAGGCGGTCGTGTTTGATGCGAGCGGAGGTGTGGTCGGATCGGCCGCGCGCACGGTGTCCGTGTGCCGGCCGCGACCGGGCTGGATCGAACGTGACGCCGATGCGACGGTCCGTGCCGCATTCGCCGGTGTCCGCGCGGCGGTCGGCGGTCGGGGCTCGAATGTCGTCGCGGTCGGTGTGACGGGGTGCGGTAACGGGGGTATTCTCCTCGATACCAAGCTCCGGCCGATTCGCTGCGGCATCCTTGCGAGCGACACCCGCGCGGCGGAGTTTGCACGCAAGGGCGAATATCCCGGCCAGACGTCGGTGCTCCTGCGCTGGCTCCGCGCGCGCAAACCGCAGGTTATGCGGCGACTGCATCGCGTGGCGTTTTGGAAAGACTACGTGCGCCTGCGTCTCACGGATGAGTTAACGACGGAGCCGTCCGATGTCGGTGCAGCGGGATTTTCGCCCGGGTCGCGCGAGCCGGCTTTGCCGCCGTGCCGGGCGAGCCTCGCCATCGCCGCGCGCATCACGCCGACTGCGGCGCGCGCCACCGGCCTGCGCGCCGGCACACCGGTGATGTCCGGCTGCCTCGATTGCGAGGCGGCGGCGATCGGCAGCGGCGTGGCCGGGCCGGCCGACTTGTCCATCGTGGCCGGCACGTGGGCGATCAACCAGGTGTTTTCGGCGCGGCCACCGCGTCCGAGCGGCGGACTTTTTCTCGTGAATCCCTCCGCCCAACCCGGTCGCTGGCTCGTGGTGGAAGGTAGTCCGAACTCGGCGAGCCATTTCGACTGGTTCGTGCGTGCGGCGACCGGCCGCGCGGATTTCGCCCGGATGGCGGCGCGCGCCGAGGCGAGCCCTCACGGCGATCTGTTGTTCGTGCCGGGACTTTTCGACCGGGGCGCGGCGTTCGTCGGCCTCAAGTCGTCGCACGACCTCGGTGCCATGGCGCGGGCTGTCATGGAGGGCGTGTGCTTCGCGCACCGTGCCCACGTTGAGAAACTCTTGGCGGCCGGCCTGCGTTTCCGCCGTGCGCGGCTCGCGGGCGGCGCGGCGCGGAGTCCGTTCTGGTGCCAGCTTTTCGCCGACACACTTGGCCTTCCCGTCGCCGTGCCTACCGTCGCGGAGCCGGGTGCATTGGGCGCGGCGCTGCTTGCGGGTGTCGGAGCGGGCGTCTGGCCGGATCTTGCCGCCGCACAATCCGCGACGGTGCGGACTGCGAGGACATTTCGGCCGCACAACGCCGACGTGTCCGTGCTGGCGCGTCGCTACCGCCATTGGCTCAAGGTCCGCCGGCAACTCTTTCCATGAAAACGCTCATCCTTCGGTTCCTGTTTCCGCTAATCTTTCGGCTGCTGTTACCGCTCTGCCTCGGTGGCACCGTGGTCGCCCATGCCACGACCGTCTTCTGGATCGCGCCCGACGGCAGCGATGCCGCGAGCGGCACCCAAGAGCGGCCCTTTGCGACGCTCGCGCGGGCGAAGGATGCGGTCGGCGAACTTTTTAGCAAAGGCTCCGAGCGCGATGTCGCCATCCGGTTTCGCGCCGGCACCTACCGGCTTGCCAGACCGGTGGAGTTCACCGCCGACGATTTCGGGGCCGGGCGCTACGGGCTTACGATCATGGGAACGCCGGGCGAACGGGTGGTCATTTCCGGCGCTCGCGAACTCAGCGGCACATGGCAGCGCGTCCACGACAACCTTTGGATGCTGCCCGTGCCGGACACTCGGGACGGGCGCTGGGTGTTTCGCAGTCTTTTTCGTGCGGGTGAAGCGCAGCAGCGGGCGCACGAGCCGGATACGGGCTACTACACGGTCGCTGCGGTGGAGGATGAGCGTCGCCGGCTGAAGCTTCACCAACCCCTTCCCGTCGCGTGGCGCGACCTCGCGGGCGTCGAGATCAACAGCATTGCGCACTGGCATTTCAACCGGCAGCCCGCCGCCGTGATCACGGAGGACAGCGTGACCGGCCGTCGCGGCATCGGCACCGACGTGAGCGGCGCGCGCATCACGAGCGAATCACATAGCCGCGTGTGGCTCGAAAACGCGCTCGTGTTTGCCGACACGCCCGGGGAGTGGTTCCTCGACGCCGCGAAGGGCGAACTCTACTACGTCGCCGCCGACGGCGAGGATCCGAACCGCACCCGGTTCAGTGCGCCGGTCACGAATGAGTTGATCGTCGTGCGCGGTTCGGCGGAGAAGCTCGTCCGCAACGTCACCTTTCGCGGTCTGGAGTTTGCCGAGACCGATTGGGAAATGCCGGCCGAGGGCCGACTCGGCATCCAAGCCGGCGCGTGGGCGCTGGACCGCAGCCGCACGTTCTCCCCGGGCGCGGCCCTGCGCTTTATCTATGCGCATGACATAGCGGTGCAGGGCTGTATATTTCGCGATCTCGGCGAGGGCGCGGTCTCATTTGAGATCGGCGCGCGCGACGGGGTGGTGAGCGGTTGCGAGTTTCGACGCGTTGGCTCGAACGCGATCCAAGTCGGTCGCATCCCCGATTATACCGGCGAGAAACACCCGCTCCATCGCGACTTCGCCTCGATGGGCGCCTGGGTCGACGCGCAGGAGAAGCTGCCGGGATCCAATGAAATGTGGCAACACGCCTCGACCACGGTGCGCGAAGCCCCGGCCCAGATCGCGATCACCGATAACACGCTGATCGACTGCGGCCGCGTGGATTTTGGCAGCGTCGCGATCGCCGTCACCTATGCACACCATGTGACGATCGAACATAATTTCTTCCGCGGGTTGCCCTACTCTGCGATCAGTGTCGGCTGGCGCTGGGCGGCGGGGTTGACGAACTGCCATAGCAACCTGATCCGCCGCAACCGGATCGAGAAAATCATGCAGCAGGCCGGCGACGGCGGCGGGATTTATCTTGTCGGCGAGCAG
>JBDNFZ010000686.1:0-2574 GCA_041689555.1 Opitutaceae bacterium
GTAGACGACTTGTTTGAGCGGCAGGCTCAGTATCGCGAAGCCGATCCAACCGGCCAACTGCACCTGCCAGAAAAGCGAAACCCGCTTTAAGGGCGAAACCGGAGGCGGGGGCGATGTGAGCGGCATAGTGCCTGGGGGGACCGGCTTACCGGCGGCGACCTTGAGGTAGATGCGGCAAAAAGCAACGGTCTCGGTTTTGACCACCGGCGAGTCCGATCTGCTCCCTTCTTCCGCGACCGCACCTGATCGTGCCCGATGGCGACTGGCACGGGGATGCCGGCTTGAACCCTTAACTCACCGCGACAGCTTCCGGTATTTGATCCGGTGCGGCTGGTCGGCTTCCTTGCCTTTGCGCTTTTTGAAATCTTCGAGATAGCTCGAGTAGTTGCCGGCGAACCAGTGGACGTAACTGTCGCCTTCGAAGGCCATGATGTGCGTGGCCACGCGGTCGAGAAACCAGCGGTCGTGGGAAATAATGACCGCGCAACCGGCGAAGGTCTCGAGGGCCTCCTCCAGAGCGCGGATGGAGTTCACGTCGAGATCGTTGGTGGGCTCGTCGAGCAGGAGCAGGTTGGCCCCGCTCTTGAGCACGCGCGCGAGCAGGACGCGGTTGCGCTCGCCGCCGGAGAGCACGCCGACTTTTTTCTGCTGGTCGGCGCCGGTGAAGCCGAACTGCGCACAATACGCGCGGCTGTTCACCGAGCGCGACCCGAGCGTGAGGATTTCCTGACCCTCGCTGATGACCTGCCAGATCGTCTTTTCGCCCTCGAGCGAATCGCGCGACTGCTCGACGTAGGCGAACTTCACGGTCTCGCCGACCCGGAAGGCGCCGGCGTCGGCCTTTTCGAGCGCGGTGATGAGCTTGAACAGCGTGGTCTTGCCCGCGCCGTTCGGGCCGATGATGCCGACGATGCCGCCGGGCGGCAGGGCGAAGTTGAGTTTGTCGAAGAGCAGCTTCTCGCCGAACGCCTTGGCGACGTCTTTGGCCTCGACGACAAGATTCCCGAGGCGCGGGCCGGCGGGGATGATGATTTCGAAAAGTTTTTCCTGCTCGGCGACATCGGCCTTGAGCATGGTTTCGTAGGCGTTGATGCGCGCCTGGCCCTTCGACTGGCGGGCCTTCGCGCCTTGGCGGATCCACGCGAGTTCGCGGGCCATGGCTTTCTGGCGCTTGCTCTCGGTGCGCTCGGAGACGGAGGCGAGGGCCTGCTTCTGCTCGAGCCACGAGGAGTAGTTCCCCTTCCACGGCAGGCCGTGGCCGTGGTCGAGTTCGAGGATCCAGCCGGCGACGTTGTCCAAAAAGTAGCGGTCGTGCGTGACCGCGATCACGGTGCCCGCGTAGCGGCTGAGATGCTGCTCGAGCCAATTGACGCTGTCGGCATCAAGATGGTTCGTCGGCTCGTCCAAGAGCAGGATCGAGGGTTTTTGCAGGAGCAGACGGGCGAGGGCGACGCGGCGACGCTCGCCGCCGGAAAGATGATCGACGACGGCGTCGCCGGGCGGGCAACGCAGCGCATCCATCGCCATGTCGACTTGGGGCGCGACATCCCAGGCGCCGAGGGTGTCGATTTTCTCCTGAAGTTTCGCCTGCTTTTCCGAGATGACTTCCTTCGCGGCATCGTCGGCGGCTTCGGAGAGTTCGTCCCAACTCGCGTCGTAGGCGGCGGTGAGATCGGTGAGGTGCTTCACGCCTTCCTCGACGCACGCGCGCACCGTGGCACCGGGCGTGAGCGCGGGCTCCTGTTGGAGAAAGCCGACGGTATAGCCGGGCTCGAAGTGGACGCGGCCGTCGATCTCGGTGTCGATGCCGGCGAGGATGCGCATGAGCGAGGACTTGCCGGAGCCGTTGAGGCCGAGGACCCCGATCTTCGCGCCGTAGTAAAACGACAGGGAGATGTCGCGGAGGATTTCCTTGCGCTCGATTTTCTTCGAGACGCCGATCATCGAGAAAATGATCTTCGGGGCTTCTTCGGCTTTGGCCATGGGCGGGACTCGACTAGGGTTTCGTTTCGATTTCAAGCTGCGCGAGCAGAGCGATCGCTTCGCGTAGGTTACCGCCGCAGATGTCCGCCATCGGTCGCAGGCTCAGACACACCGCCGGGCGCTCGGGCCGACCGAAAATCGCACAGCGGAAATCCGCCAGCAGTTGGACGCACCTCACGCCGGCGGGTTTCCCAAGCGGCATGCCGGGAATCGGCGATGAGATCGAGGGAGCGATGCAACAGGCCCCACATCCGGCGCGGCAATCCATCGCCCAGACCAACCGCGCCGCCGCGAAGAAGCGAGCCGCGGCTTTTACGCCAAGCCTGCGATCAGCGCCTTGAGTTGCGCCGCGTGATCGGCGGTGTCCACCTTTTGGGCGACCGCGAGCACCGTGCCGTCGGTATCCAGCACAAAGGCGGCGCGCGCCGGGCCGAAATAGGTTTTCCCATACATCGATTTTTCCACGACGGAGTCCGCCGCCTTGGCAAACAGGTCGCCGGGGTCGCTCGCGAGCGTGTAGGCGATCTTCTTTTTAACCGCGTATTTCAGGTGCGACGCGGGCGTATCACGGCTGATCGCGACAAGGTTGTA
>JBDNFZ010000687.1:0-2167 GCA_041689555.1 Opitutaceae bacterium
GGCATCGCCGGAGTGAATCCGCACGTCGCCTCCGAGGGCAGCGCCGCCTGGGCGCGCCATGTGATCGACGGCGACATCGCCTACGAGATCGATTCGCGCGAGGCCCCGGCCGACTGGCCTTACGGCATCATGGCCATAGGAAACAAAACCCCGCTCACCGCGCCGATCATCCCCGATTGGGCCCCGAAGCCCATGCAATGGACCCTCAACCCCGGCCTCGTCGCCTGGGCCTACGCGCTCACCAAGGACATCGCCCTCGGCGACTCGCCCGAGGCCCGCGCCCATCGCGCGGCCTATCGCGATATGCCCGCCGCGCTGGCCCCGCCGCGAGTCTTGCTCGGCGACAGTTTTGCCTCCTGCCGTTACTGGCACGGTGCGGTGATGCAGCGCTGGGCCGACGACTGGACGAAGCTCTACACCAAGGGCGCGGGCATCTGCGCGATGACCAATATGGAAGACCACGGCCTCGCCGCCGCACTCACGCGTTTGAACGGGATGGGCCGGGTCGATTTCCAGCGCGTCCTTGTCCTGCGCACCGGGAGCAATTTTTCCATGCCGCCGACCGGCCGGAGCGCGGCGGCCAGCATGGTGGCCGAGTATGTCGGCATGATCCCGGCACTCGAGGCCGCCCATCGCGTCGGCAGCCCGGTTGTCCGCGCCTTGGTGGAGGACTGGCCGCGCTACGCGGCCAAGCCGCCGGCACCGTAGGTCGGCAGCAGCGGTGCGTCGCTGCCAACAGGGCACCGGCACCCCGGATTTCCCCCGGTATTTGCCATTTGCCAAGCCTCGGGCAGCACCTAGCGTCCTGCCCCTTCATGCTCTCGTTTCTCCTCAAACGTTTTTCCGGCCGGAACTACCGCAAATTCATCGAAAAGGCCCGCCCCGTCGTCGCCCGCGCCAACGAGATCGAGCGATCCCTCCAGGCGCTCACCGACGACCAGCTCCGCGCCAAGACCGATGAATTCCGCGCTCGCATCGCCGCCGCGCCCGATAAGCGCGCCGCCCTCGCCGAGATTCTTCCCGAGGCCTTCGCCACCGTCAAAAACGCCGCCCGCCGCCTCTGCGGTCGCAAGGTCCTCGTGTGCGATCACGAACTCACCTGGGACATGGTGCATTTCGACGTCCAGCTCATCGGCGGCATGGCCATCCACGAGGGCAAGATCGCCGAGATGGCGACGGGCGAGGGCAAGACCCTCGTCTCCACCCTTCCGCTTTACCTCAACGCCCTGACCGGCCGGAATACCCAGCTCGTCACCGTCAACGATTACCTCGCCCGCCGCGACTCCGAGTGGATGGGCCACCTCTACAGTTTCCTCGGCATCACCGTCGGCTGTATCCAGCAGCAGATGTCGCCCGACCGCCGCCGCGAGATGTATGGCTGCGACATCACCTACGGCACCGCTTCGGAATTCGGCTTCGACTACCTCCGCGACAACGGCATGGCCACCCGCAAGGAAGACCAGGTCCAACGCGACCACTGGTTCTGTATCGTGGACGAGATCGACTCCATCCTCGTCGACGAAGCGCGCACCCCGCTGATCATCTCCGGGCCTGCGCCCATCGAGCGCGAGCAGCCGTTCACCCGCATCAAGCCGCCCATCGACCGCTTGGTCAGCGACCAGACCCGGCTCTGCAACCGCCTCGTCTCCGAGGCCGCCGCCCTGCTCGAGAAGCCCGCGCCCACCGCCGAGGATCGCAATCAAGCCGCCCGCAAGATGCTTCAGGTCAAGATGGGCGCGCCCAACAATAAACAGCTCCTTCGCCTCCTCGAGACGGCCGATTTCCGCAAGCTCCTCGACAAGGTCGAGACCGACCTCAACTCCGACCTCAACAAGGTCGAACTCTACCGCGTCAAGGAGGACCTCCTCTACGTCGTCGACGAGCGCCAGCACCAGGCCGATCTGACGGAGATCGGCCGCAAGCAGCTCCGCCCCGACAACGCCGACGCCTTCGTTCTTCCCGACCTCGCCACCGAGTTTTCGGATATCGAGAAGGACTCCGCCACCACGCCCGAGCAGCGCGAGGCCATGAAGCTCGCCGCGCAGACCCGCTACGCCGAGATCTCCGAGGATATCCACGCCATCTCCCAGTTGCTCCGCGCCTACTCCCTTTACGAGCGCGACGTCGAATACGTCGTCCAAGAAGGCAAGGTCATGATCGTCGACGA
>JBDNFZ010000688.1:0-9906 GCA_041689555.1 Opitutaceae bacterium
CCGCTTCGCCGTGCTCGGGCCGGCCGCCGGTTCGTTTCTCCTCGCCGTCAGCCACGGCCCCGACCGGCCCCTCGCCCGCCATGCCGCCAAGTTTCTCGAGGAACTCGGGCTCGACGATCCCGTCGCCGATTTCCGCACCTTCATCCGCTCGCTCAACTACGAGTTGGAAACCGGCGCCCTCCTCCTCGCGCGCACCGTCAACCCCGCGCTCGACGCCGGCGCCTGCTGCACGCACCTCGACGATCTCGCCGCCCGCTGCCGCGAACTCATCGCCGAGCCCGCCTCTCCCCGCGAACAGTGCCGCATCATCAACCGCGTCCTCTTCCACGAGGCGAGCTTCCGCGGCGACGTCGAGCATTACACCGACCCGCGCAACAGCTTCCTCGACCAGGTCCTCGCCCGCCGCCTTGGACTGCCCATCTCGCTCAGCATCGTCTACCTGCTCGTGGCCCAGCGTCTCGAACTCCCGCTGGAGCCCGTCGGCCTCCCGGGCCATTTCATCGTCGGCTGCTACGCCGACGAGAACCCTTTTTTCATCGATCCCTTCGACCGCGGTCTTTTCCGCGAGCCCGACGAGGTTTTCTCCTTTCTCCGCGCGCACAACGTCCTGCCCCGGCCCACCGACCTCATGCCGACGACCGTCCGCGAGGTCCTCTGCCGCAGCTGCCGCAACCTCGTCAACCACTACACGGCCGGCGGCGACTTGGATCACGCGCAACTCTTCGCCGGCTTCGTCGCGGAGTTCGAGCGCACCCACGCCAGCGAGTCCGCCTGACAAAATCTTTCTCTTTCTTCTTTCGTCTTTCTCTTCCTCCCATAGCCCCCCGCCGCGAAAAAGAGCCCGGTGATTTAGAGAAATCCGCCCGCCGGCGAGTCCGCCTGATCCCCGAGGCATAATTTCGCTTTTGCCCGCCGTCGCTCCGGCCGCCTCAATCGAAAATCTGAAATCCGAAATCGAAAATCCCCGTGCCGTTCTCACCCTCGCCGATCTCGAAGGCTGGGCCTTCCCCGGCACGGCCCTCGCCGTCCTCGGCCACCCGATCAAGCACTCGATCAGCCCGGCGATGCACAACGCCGCGCTCGCCGCCCTCGCCGCCACCGAGCCGCGTTTCTCCGACTGGCGCTACTTCCGCTTCGAGGTCCACCCCGACGACCTGCCCCGCGCCCTCGGGCTCTTCCATACGAAAAACTTTCACGGCCTCAACCTCACCGTCCCGCACAAGGTGCTCGCTTTCGACCGCGTCGCCGCGCTCGACGCCGCCGCCCGCCCCATCGGAGCCGTCAATACGCTCCTCGCCACTCCCGACGGCTGGCGCGGCCACAATACCGACGGCTACGGCCTCGCCGCCGCCATCCGCGAAACCCTCGGACTGGACCTCGCCGGCGCGCACGTCGTTTTGCTCGGCGCCGGCGGTGCCGCGCGCGGTGCCGCCGTCGAGTGCCTGCAACGCGGCTGCGCCTCGCTCCGGATCGCCAACCGCACCCGCGCCAACCTCGACACTCTTCTCGCCACCGTGGCCCCGCTCGCCGTCGGAATTCCCTTCCACGGTTTCGATCCCGCGAATCCGCCCGCCGATCTCCCCGCCGGCGCTCTCGTCATCAACGCCACCAGCGCCGGCCTCCACTTCGACGACCCAGCGCCCGTCGACCTCGCCGCGCTCCCCCGCCCCGCCGCCGTGTTCGACATGATCTACAACCCGCCCGTCACACCGCTCCTCCGCGCCGCCGCCGCCCTCGGCCTCCCGCACGCCCACGGCCTCGCGATGCTCGTCCACCAAGGCGCCAAGGCCCTCGAAATCTGGACCGGCGTCCCCGCCGACACGACCGCCCCCACGATGGCCGCCGCCGCCCGCGCCGCCCTGGGCGTCACTTGACTCCCATCCTTCGCCCGCAAACCTAGATTCATGCCGACGACTGCCGCCCTAAAACCCAAGCCCGCGCGCCGCCCGAAACGCAACGGTGCAAAACCGGTCGCAAAACCCCGCAAAAACCGCGGCCCATCCTTCGGCGAATGGGTGAAAAAATACGCCGGTATTGTCAAAAACGCCCCGCCCGACCTCTCGATGCGTGAAGGCTTCGGAGATTAGGTATCTCATCGACGCCGGCCCGTTGATTGCGGCGCTCAGCGTGCGCGACCAGTGGCATCATTGGGCGGTGCAAACCATGTCGATTATCGACGAACCCGTCGCGACATCGGAATTCACTCTGGCCGAAGCCTGCCATCGCTTGAAATCGGATCGGCCGGGCCTCCGTCGTCTGATCGGCTTTGTTGCCAGCGGACGACTCAGCCCGCTCTCTCCTTGGTCCGCTGCCTCTCGCATGGATGAACTCCTTGCGAAATACTCCTTCATGGACGCTGGCGACGCCTCCCTCGTCGTCCTCTCCGAGCGCCTGCCCCGCGCCAAAATCATCACCACCGACGTCCGCGATTTCTCCGTCTACCGCCGCTTTCGCAACGAGCCCCTCCCGCTGATCCATCCGTAGCATCCTTCGCCGCCGCCCGCGCCGCACTCAACCTTACTTGATGCCGCCGGTCGCCGCGCGCACGAGCGGCGCGACTTTTGTGCCCAGCAACTCGATCGCGCGCAGCGTCCGCTCGTGACTCAACGCCGCCACGCTCATCTGGAAATTTATCCGGTCCACGCCGCCCAGCGCCCGGCTCACCGCGAGCATCTTCGCCGCCACGTGCGCGGGGTCGCCCACCGGCAATGCGCCCGTCGGTCCGAGCAGCGCGTCATACTGCGCCCGCGTCGTCGCCGGCCAGCCCCGCTCCTTGCCGATCTCCGTAAACGCCCGCGCGTAGCCGGGGAAAAATTCTTCCGCCGCCCGCTCCGTGCCGTCCGCCACGTAGCCCAGCAGATGCAGCCCCACCTTGAGCCGCTCCGTCGGATATCCCGCGCGTTTTCCCGCTTATCGATATAGGTCGATCAGCGGGCGAAACCGGTGTGGCTCCCCGCCGATGATCGCCACCATCAGCGGCAGCCCGAGCACGCCGGCGCGGATAAACGACTGCGGCGTGCCTCCCACCCCGAGCCAGATCGGCAACTCCGCCTGCATCGGCCGCGGATAAACACCCTGCCCGGTGAGCGCCGCCCGATGCCGGCCCGACCAGTGAACCTGCGTCTCGGCCCGGAGCTTCAGGAGCAGCTCCAGCTTCTCCGCAAAGAGAGAATCGTAGTCGTCAAAATCCAACCCGAAGAGCGGGAACGCTTCCGTAAACGAACCGCGCCCCGCCACGATCTCGGCTCGGCCACGCGAGATCAGGTCGAGCGTCGCGAAATCCTGAAACACCCGCACCGGGTCGTGCGCGCTCAAGACCGTGACCGCGCTCGTGAGCCGGATGCGCTGCGTGCGCGCCGCCGCCGCCGCGAGGATCACATTGGGCGCCGAGTCGATGAAATCGCTGCGGTGGTGCTCGCCGATGCCAAACACGTCGAGCCCCACCCGGTCGGCGAGCGCGACCTCGTCGAGCAGGTGCGCCATGCGCTCCGCCGGGGCGGGCGTCACGCCCGTCACCGGGTCAGGCCGCACGGCGACGAAGCTGTCGAGCCCGATTTGCATCGCGCGCGGGCCGGCCGGCTGCGGCACCGAGCTCACCGAACCGTGAACTCCGGAGCGAGCTCGAGGCGGAAATGTCCGCGGGCGTTGGCGAAGCAGATATTTTTCACCATCCCGCCCACCAGCGCCATGTCGGACGGGATTTCCCCGCGCGCCATGTCGCCGCCGAGCAAGTTGCAGAGCGTGCGCCGGAAATATTCGTGGCGCGGATAGCTCAGGAAGCTGCGCGAATCCGTCAGCATCCCGACGAAGCGCGAGAGCAGCCCGAGGTTGGAGAGCGAGTTGATCTGCCACTCCATCGCCTCTTTCTGGTCGAGGAACCACCAGCCGCTGCCGAATTGGATTTTCCCGGGAATGGTGCCGTCCTGGAAGTTGCCGACCATCGCCGCCATCACGTAGTTGTCCGCCGGGTTCAGGTTGTAGATGACCATGCGCGGGAGCTCGTCGGTGGCGTCGAGGGCGTTGAGGTAACGCGAGAGCGCCACGGCCTGCGGGAAATCGCCGATGGAGTCGAAGCCGGTGTCGGGCCCGAGCTTGCCGAGGAGGCGGGTGTTGTTGTTCCGCAGCGCGCCGAGATGGAGCTGCTTCGTCCACCCGCGCGCGGCGTCCCAGCGGCCGAGTTCGAGCATGAGATAAGAACCGTAGCGGGCCGCTTCCTCGGCCGAGGCCGCGCGACCGGCGCGCGCCGCGTCGAACACCGCCTGCGCCTGCGCGTGCGTGCAAGGCTCGGCGAGGGCCGACTCCAGTCCGTGATCGGAGAGCCGTCCGCCGACGGCGTGGAAATCATCGTGGCGCTTTTTCAACCCGGCGAGAAAGGCGTCGAAGGTCTTGAGACCGTTGGCCGCGTGGGAACCGCCGGCCGCCCCGGCGAGTTTCTCCAGATAGGCGTTGAACACCGCTGGCTGGCCCACGGCGAAGGCCTTGTCCGGGCGGAAGGTCGGATACACGCGGGTCTTCAGTCCGCTGGCGTTGATCCGCACGTGCAGGTCGAGCGGGTCGGCGGGATCGTCGGTGGTGCAGACGACCGCCACCTTGTTGTTGGTCAGAAAATCGTGCACGCGCATCGTCGCGAGCTGCGGATTGGCCGTTTCCCAGATGGCGTCGGCGCTGCCGGAATTGATGATCTCGGTGATGCCGAAGGTGCGCGCGAGTTCGAGATGCGACCAGTGGTAGAGCGGATTGCGGAGGGTGTGCGGGACGGTGGCGCACCAGGCGTCGAATTTTTCGCGCGGAGATGCGTCGCCGGTCACGAGGCGCTCGGCCACGCCGTTGGTGCGGAGGGCGCGCCATTTGTAGTGGTCGCCGCCGAGCCAGATCTCCGCGAGGTCGGCGAAGCGGTGGTTCGCGGCGATGTGCGCGGGCGGCAAGTGACAGTGGTAGTCGTAGATCGGCTCCTGCTTCGCGAAGGTGTGGTAGAGCTCGCAGGCCTGGGGCGTGCCGAGGAGAAAGTCGTCGTGGATGAAGGGCTTCATGAAGGGAAATTTGGTTTTAAGGATTCAGCGGCCGATATCGTTCAGCATCGCATCGAGCGAGGTGTAATCGGCGAGGAGTTTTTGGGCGGCAGCGCAGGCGGCGGCGGAGGCGAGCCCGGTGTTTTCGGCGAGGAAGACGATGTAGGCGGCGATATTTTTCGCGAAATTGAGCCGGCCCTCGGCGCTGATCGCGTAAAACCGCGCGCGCTGCCGGTAGCCTGCGGCCGTGTGGTCGCCCAGCGCGGCCTTCTCGGCCCGACCGTCCGCCGCGAGCACGTGGAGGAAATTATACTCGAACCAGAACATATGCTCCGGGCTCGGCGCCAGCGACTCGAGCGCGGCGCGCGTCACCGTGGGATTGGCAAAGACGCCCGCACCGCGGCCCGATTTCTCGAGCGCATCCGTGATAAACACGCGCGCCATCTTCTGTTCGGTCGCGTCGGCGCTGAACGCACCGAGGATCGCGAGCTCGCGGGTGAACCGATACCAATCGTCCCAGAGCGCTTGATCGCCCGTGTGCTTCGAGGCGAAGAGCGCGCGGCCCATCTCGTAGGTGTAGCGCCCGCTGGTCTTGATCTCGAGGCGGCCGCCCGTCACGTCGCCCATCACGCGGTAATTCTCCGCCGATTTGCCCGAGCCCGAGTGAAACCCGATGCTCGCGCCGAAAGCCCCGCACACCGCCCACTGTTTCTCGATGAGCGCGCGCAGCGCCACGTTGTCGGGATACGGCACGTTCTTCTGAAAACCGAAGGCCGGCGCGACGAAGTGGATCTTCAACCCGAGCGCTTCGCAGAGCGCGAGCATGATGCCGGTCGTCTCCGGCGTGGTGAGGCCGGGCAGCTCGTCGATCGAGAGTTCGCGGAGATAGGCGCGGCCGACGTCGGTGGTGAACAATTCCGCGCGCGCGGCGGCGTAGCTTGCGTCGCGCCGTTTCATCTTTTCGAGCGCGGGCCAGACGTAGGCGAGAAGCTTGGCGAAATCCGCTTCGTTCAGCGTGAGGCCGGCCTTGGCGACGCGGGCCCTCACCGTTGTAACCAGCGCGGCCGGAACGTGCGCGGCGACCCAACCCGCCGCGTCATCCGCGACCTCGGTCTGCGCCAGCTCGGGCGAAAGATCGAAGGTGATGTAGCTCGCGAGCACGCAGCCGGCGACGAGCGCGGCCTCGCGCGCATCAAACTTGCCGCCGATCGGTTGATGGTCGGCGTTGAAACTCCAGGCGATGCCCCGTGTGTGGAAACCGGTTTTCAGCTTCGAGAGCACGCAGCCGTGACTCATGCCTTCGACGCTCTGGCCTTGGTGCCCCTCGGGGACGTTGGTGCCGATGAAGGGAAACGGCACGGAATCAAGTTTGCCGGCGAGCATCACGTCGGTGTCGTAGACGAGTTCGCGCGGGATCGAGTTCTGGTTGGCGGTGATGCCGATGCCGAGCTGCGCCATCGCCCACTCGACGGCCGGCCAGTGCAGCGTCGTGAACCGCGCGCCGATCCCGAGCGTGCTGCGGCCGAGTTGCTCCGTGGCGCAGGGAAAGATCGTGGACTGCGGGTCGTGCTCCTGGATGAGATTCTTCAGCCGCAGGAGATTCGCGAACGTCGCGGGAAACACCATCGTCTCGGCGTCGAGGCGGGCCCCGTCCAAGAGCGGTTCGCCTTGCCCGTGTAGTTTCCAGGCGCAATCGCCCTGCGCGTTTTCCACCAGCGTCCAAATCCCCGCGGCCGCGACGAACCGGCTCTTCGGATACTCCTTCGCCTGCCCGGAGCGGAGGTCCGCGAGCAATTCCGGCCAGTCCAAGCAGAAATCGGGCGACACGCAGGGATTGGTCGCGATACGCAGGTCGTTTTGCAGGAGGAACGCATTGATGACGGACATGGGCGGGAGGAGAAGCGCAGGGTTGGCGGAGCGAAACGAAAAGCCCGGCACAAACCCGCGGCGCTGACAATCCCGGGATTGTGATCGCTAAAAATCGCGCTCAGCCGCCGGTCGCCGCATCCCGCAAAAACTGCTGGAGGATCGGGAAACGCACTTCGCCGTTGTTCAACGCATAGAGCAACCGGCCGTTCTTGAACACCCACGTCGCCGGCAGCCAGGTCATCGGCAGGCCGAGGAACGCCGTCATTTCCGTGCCCGGGGTTCGCGAAGGATTGGGATGCTTCACCAGCTCGAAATTCGGCTGCCCGCCCACCCCGTGCTTCGCCAGCACCTCGCGCCCGTCCTCGGCGCTCTTGGCGGTAACAAAAATAAACCGGGTCTCAGCGTTCGTATCGATAAATGTGCCCCAGGCGTTTTTCGCCAGCTCGGCCGCGCACGTCGCGCACCACGGCGCCCAGAAATGCACCACGGTCACTCCGGGCGCCTTGACCGCCTCGGCCACCCGGGCCTCTTCCGGTGATGGCTCCGCCGCGCCGGCGACCCCAACCCAACCAACCAAAAACCCCAGCAGTAAGATCGATTTCATCGGCGGCAGCGTGGCCCGCCCCTTGCGCCGAGGCAACCGCGCCGAACGCCAACTTTGGGAGTTGCCCGGCCGGTGCGCTCCGCTCTGCTCGCCTCTTTTTCCATGGTTCCTGCCCCCTCGCCCAATCCCGACCATGTCCTCCGCCTCGCGGCCGAGCTCGACATCAAGGTCTATCAAGTCGCCGCCACCGCCCAGCTCTTCGCCGAGGGCGCGACCGTGCCTTTCATCGCGCGCTACCGCAAGGAGGTCACCGGCGAACTCGACGAGGTCCAGGTCCTCGCGATCCGCGACCGCCTCGAACAGATGAAGGCCATCGACGAGCGCCGCGCCGCCATCCTCGCCTCCCTCAAGGAGCGCAATCTCCTTACCCCCGCCCTCGAAAAATCCGTCAACGCCGCCGACACCCTCGCCGCGCTCGAAGACATCTACCTTCCGTTCCGCCCCAAGAAACGCACCCGCGCCACCATCGCGAAAGAGAAGGGTCTCGAGCCCCTCGCCGAACTGCTCTGGGCCCAAGACCCCGCGACCGACGCCCTAGCCGCCGCGCAAGCCTACGTCGGCCGCGACTACACCGCCGACGACGGAAAAAATCTCTCCGCGAAAATCCTCACCGCCGACGAGGCGTTCGCCGGCGCCCGCGATATCCTCGCCGAGCGCATCAGCGACGACAAAGACGCCCGCGCCCGGCTCCGCGCCGTTTACCGGAAGGACGCGATCATCTCCTCGAAGGTCCTCATGGGCAAAGACACCTCCGTCGAAGCCTCGAAGTTCAAAGACTACTTCGAGTGGAGCGAGCCGCTCGCCAAGGCCCCCGGCCACCGCGTCCTCGCCATGCGCCGCGGCGAAAAAGAACTTTTTCTGATGATGCGCGTGCAACTCCCCGACGAGGCCACCGCCTTCGCCGAGGTGCAGTCGCTCTTTATCAAGCCGGCTCTCAACTCCCAGCCCTCATCTCTCAACTCCTGCACTGCGCAGGTGATCCTCGCCACGCAGGATTCCTGCAAACGCCTCCTCTGCCCCGCGATGGAAACCGAGATGCGCCTCGATTCCAAGAAGCGCGCCGACGAAGCCGGCATAAAGGTCTTCGCCGACAACTTACGCGAACTCCTCCTCGCCGCCCCCCTCGGCCAGAAGGCCGTCATGGCCATCGACCCCGGCATCCGCACCGGCTGCAAGGTCGTCCTCCTCGATCGCCAGGGCAAACTCCTGCACAACGACGTCGTCTTCCCCGATCGCATGGAGGCCGACGCCAAGGAAAAACTCCTCGGCTTCGTGAAGTTTTTCCACGTCGAAGCCGTCGCCATCGGCAACGGCACCGCCGGCCGCGAGACCGAGGCTTTCGTCCGCACCCTCGGCCTCTCGTCCGCGATTCCCATCGTGATGGTCAACGAATCCGGCGCGTCCATCTATTCCGCCAGCGACGTCGCCCGCGAAGAATTTCCCGATCACGACCTCACCGTGCGCGGCGCCGTTTCCATCGGCCGCCGCCTTATGGACCCGCTCGCCGAGCTCGTGAAACTCGACCCGAAATCCATCGGCGTCGGCCAATACCAGCACGACGTCGATCAGTCCGCGTTGAAACGCTCCCTCGACGACACCGTCGTCAGCTCCGTCAACGGCGTCGGCGTCGAGCTCAACACCGCTTCCAAACAGCTCCTCAGCTACGTCTCCGGCCTCAACGCCACCACCGCCGCCGCCATCGTCGCCCGCCGCAACGAGCACGGTCCCTTCAAATCCCGCGCCGATCTCAAGGACGTCCCCCGCCTCGGCCCCAAAGCCTTCGAGCAGGCCGCCGGCTTCCTCCGCATCCGCGACGCCGCCCACCCGCTCGACGCCAGCGCCGTCCACCCCGAACGCTACCCGCTCGTCGAGAAGATGGCCGCCGATGTCGGCACCACCGTCGCCGATCTCATCCGCGACGGAAAACTCCGCGCGAAGATCCGACTCGAAACCTACGTCACCGCCGAGGTCGGCCTCCCCACCCTCACCGACATCGTCGCCGAACTCGCCAAACCCGGCCGCGACCCGCGCGAAAAATTCGAGACCTTCGCCTTCGAAGCTACCGTCCACAAGCCCGCCGACCTCAAGCCCGGCATGAAACTCCCCGGTCTCGTCACCAACGTCACCGCCTTCGGCGCCTTCGTGGACATCGGCGTCCACCAAGACGGTCTCGTCCACGTCAGCCAGCTCGCCGACAGTTTCGTGAAGGAGCCCGCCGCCGTCGTAAAGCCCGGGCAGAAGGTCATGGTCACCGTCACCGAGGTGGATTTGCCCCGCAACCGGATCGCCCTCTCGATGCGCAGCAACCCCGTTCTCGGCCCCAAGACCGCGAACACCGGAGCCCCCCGCGGACCGCGTTCGCCCGGCGCGGGCCCGCCCCCCGGCGGCACCCCGGCCCCCGCCGCGCCCCGCCCCCCCGCCCCC
>JBDNFZ010000689.1:0-2748 GCA_041689555.1 Opitutaceae bacterium
AAGCGCGGAGGCGGCGTGGGCATCGTCGAAGCGGACGCCTTCGCGGGCCATGCGGTCGAGCTGCGGTGTCTGCCACGCGCTCTGCGGATTATAGGCCGAGACATCGCCGATGCCGAGGTCGTCGGCGAGGATGTAGACGATGTTAGGCGGCGGGGCGGCGAACATGGGCAAAACCAGCAGCAGGAAAGCGGAGAGATGCCGGTTCACTTGGTGGTGAGATTTTTTCTTTCCGAGTAGGCGAAGACCCGCTCGGCTCCGGCGAGCGCGGCGGCATCGCGATTCATGAGCCCGTAGATCGTGAGCGCGAGAATGACTTCCTTATAATTCACGGTTTTGGCTTTGCCCCAAGCATCGGCCTCCTTGCCGACGCCGGTGCGGGTGTTGCCCTTTACATCGATCTCGCCGGTGGGGAGGACGCGCGTGAGCTGCCACGCGACGGCGGCGGGGAGGACTGCCTCGAACTCGGGGAGCGGCACGTGCAGCGCGAGCACGGAGCCCATGAGGATGGAGACGACGTTGTAGCTGGAGTCGCGGCCGCCGTTTTCGATGAAGACGCCTTCCTTGTCGCGCAGGGTGATGGCGTGGGCGATGAGCGTGCGGGCGCGGGCGATGAGTTTTTCGTCACCGAGGACCACGCCGCAGGTGCCGAAGGCTTTGGCGGCGATGATGACGCGGTTCACGGAGTGGCCGACCTTGGGGATGATCGTCGCGTAGCCGCTTTCGATGTAGTCGGCGGCGCGGCGGAGTTTGGGGCGCAGGGCGGCGATGCGCGCCTCGAAATGCGCGGCGTGCGGCGACTCGCCGATGACGAGGATGGCGCGGCCGAGTTCCTGCAGGAAGAAGTAGGCGGTCTCGACGTTGGCGTTGAAGGCCGAGGAAATTTTGCCGCTGGCCTGCGGCTTGGATTCAAAGCCGCCGTCGGCGCGCTGATGCGAGAAGGCGACGTCGATACCGCGCCAGGCGTTGTCGGCCGAGGCAAGGTCGCCCGCGACCACGGCGGCGATCACGGCGCGGCAACTGCCGCGTTGCGGCCCCGATTCGACCCACGAGCCATGGGCGCGGTTGCCGCCGGTCAGGCCCTTCGCATCCGGGATGTCGCCGGCGCTGAGCGCGGCGAGCCGACCGGGCGGGAAGGAGCGGAGGAGGTCGTATTCGCTGACCGCCGGGCGGGCGGAGCAGACGGCTGCGGCGGCGAGGAACAGGGCGGTGGCGAGGCGGTGGCGGTGCATGATCAGGAGATGGTCAGGGTGTGGTGAAACGGGGTGAGGCCGGTGAGGTAGACGCTCGATCCTTCCCATTTGGGGAGCGCGCCGCGGATCTGGGTGTAGGTGTGGGCGTTGAGGCCGGGGCCGAATTCGATGGTGTCGGCGCCGAAGGAGTAGCGGCCTTTGCCGGAGCGGAGGAGGAAGGCGTCCTTTTCCTTGGGCACCGGCTCGACTTCGGCGAGCACGCCGCCGGAGCGGAAGGCGAGTTCGATGGAAACGGGAACTTCGGCGGTGCCGGTGATCGCGAAGGCGAGGGTGAAGCGACCGGCGGTCTCGGTGATTTCGACGACGGCTTCGAGTGTCTGAATGTTGCTGCGTTTCCGCAGCGAACGGGAATCGGCCGCGAGCGTGCCGTTGGGTGCCATGCGGGTGTGGTCGCCGTGGGCGATCTGGTCGGCGGTGAGCGGCTGGAAGTAGGGGCCGTCGAGTTTTTGGCGGAGGATGTAGCGGCCGTCGATTACCTCTAACGTTTCGGCGGTGAACTGGCCTTTGCCGAAAAAGGCGGTGGCGAAGCGCACGGCTTCGAGGGCGGCGGCGCCGTTGCGGAAGGAGAAGAGCGTGGTGTTGGCCGCGAGGATAGTGCCGCTGCGGACGCCGCGGCGGATGCGGGCGAGACTGGAATAGGTGAAGACCTTGGCGTAGTCGGTGGGCAGGGGCGCGTCGGCCGGCAGGGCGCGGAGGAGTTCGGGCTCGGTGAGAAAAGCGGCCAGGTTGCCGACCTTGCGATCGACACTCCGCTCGATCTGGCGGGTCATGGCGGCGAAGCGACCGTTGCCATCGAGGAGGGCGAGCGCGCGATACGAGGTGTAGTAGCGGATCATGCTGCCGCGCGTAAAACGGTCCTGGCGGCGCGAGGCCTCGGTGACGACCTCGCCGTCGGGGTGGACGTAGTAGAGCGTCATCTCGAGGTTACGGCGCACGGGCTCGCGCAAGGCCGGACGGTCGAGGAGCCGGGCGACGGTGAGGAGGGCGTGGTTGACGATGGGGGAGTAGACGGTGGTGCTTTTTTCGGTGTATTGGCCGTCGGGATCGAGGTCGATGGTTTCGGCGAGCCATTGGTCAACGCGGGCGACGTAGCGCGGATCAGGGAAGAGCGAGTTGGCCCAGGCGAGCCCGGCGCAGACGACCCAACGGTGGTTGGGGGTGTGGACGCCGCCGGTGACGAGACCCTCGGCACCCCGGGTGATGAATTTTCCAACTTCGACGGCGATCGCGCGGTAGGCAGGCGAGGGACTGGCGCGGAGGAGTTGGCAGACAGGGCCCATGACCTCCAAGATGAAGGCCATATCGGGCGGCGAGTGGAAGTTGGTGGCGTAGTAATCGACCGTGCCGTCGTCGTGCTGGGCGACGAGCATGTAGGCGGCGGCTAACCGGAGCGGTTCGAGGAGCGCGGGAGAGTTGAGATACTTCGATCCCGGGGCGCAGGCCGCGCACGTGAGGGCGGAGATAAATCCGGACGTGCCGCCGGCGCTGTGTAAGCCGT
>JBDNFZ010000690.1:0-3762 GCA_041689555.1 Opitutaceae bacterium
CCGGTCTCTCCACCGCCGCCGCCGCCGTCTGGCTGCAACCGCTTCGCGCCGCCGTCCCCGCCGCCGAGGACCGGAGTCTCGTCGGCCACGGTCGCTTCCGCTACCGCCCCGATAAAAACTGGGTCCCGCCCGGCCAGGGCCGGAACCATCCGATCCTTAACTGCCACGAAATGGTCCAGGTCGCCGACGGCCGCCTCTTCATGGTCGGCGATCACCCCGACCACCAGATGCTCGTCTTCAAGCCCGACGGCACGATCCTCGAATCCTGGGGCTCCGTCTGGCCGGGTGGTCACGGTCTCACCCTCGCCAACGAAAACGGCGCCGAGTTTCTCTTCGTCGCCGACTGCGGACTCTGGAAAACCGGCACCGGCGCCTACCGCCAGACCGGCCGCGTCACCAAGATCGACCTCACCGGCCGCGAGATTTTCAGCCTCAGCCACCCCGCCACCGTCGGCGCCTACGAGCCCGCGATGCCGTTCAACCCCACCGAGACCGCCGTCGCGCCCAACGGCGATATCTACGTCGTCGATGGCTACGGCTCCAACTACGTCCTCCGCTACGATCGCAACGGCAAGTTCATCGCCCGCTTCGGCGGCAAGACCGGCGTTCCCGAAGCCGAGCGCCTCAACACCGCCCATGGCATCGCCGTCGATCTCCGCGCCGGCGCCGACAAAGCCACGCTCCTCGTCACCTCGCGCGCCGATATGTGTTTCCGCCGCTTCACCCTCGAAGGAAAGTATCTCGAAACCCTCTCCGTCCCCGGCTGCAACGTCTGCCGCCCCGTCCTTTCCGGCCAGGAGCTTTACGCCGGCGTCTGTTGGTCCGAGGACCTCGTCGCCAGCAAGCTCCCCGGCAATCCCTCCGGCTTCACCGTCATCCTCGACGCGGCCGGCATGGTCCTCAGCGCCCCCGGCGGCACCGCGCCGACCTACGTCGACGGCCGACTCACGCCCCTCGCGCGCGGTCAGCCGATCATCGACCACGGCCACGACGTCTGCGTCCTCGCCAACGGCGACGTCATCGTCTGCCAGTGGAACGCCTTCCAATCCTACCCCGTGAAACTCGAACGCGTCGTGTAACCCGGCCGCCGATGCAAACCCCGCGCCCCCTCGCTACGGTCCTCGGCGTCTTCGCCGCTCACTTCCTCGCCACAACCCTCGCCGCCGCGCCCGCCGCGCCCGCGACCCCGCCCAACATCGTCGTCATTCTCGTCGATGACATGGGGTTCTCCGACCTCGGATCCTACGGCGGCGAGATTCCCACGCCCCACCTCGATCGTCTCGCCGCCGACGGGCTCCGTTTCAGCCAGTTCTACAACACCGGCCGCTGCTGCCCCACGCGCGCCAGCCTCCTCACCGGCCTCTACTCCCACCAGACCGGCATCGGCAACATGGTCAACGACGACGGCCCCGATTTTCCCGGCTATCGCGGCCGCCTCAACGATTCCTGCGTCACCCTCGCCGAGGTCTTGAAGCCCGCCGGATACTTCACCGCCGTCAGCGGCAAATGGCACGTCGGCCAGGCCGCCGGCGTCACCCCGTGGAACCGCGGCTTCGACCGCTCCCTCAACGCCGCCGCCGGCGGTTTCTACCAACCCGGCCACCCGCGCGCCCTGCTCTTCCTCAACGGCGAGGCTCTCGCCGACACCGACCCGCGGCTCGGCCCCGCCTGGTATTCGACCGATCTCTGGACCACCTTCGGCCTCAAGTTCATCGACGAGGCCCGCGCCGAGAAAAAACCGTTCTTCCTCTATCTCGCGCACAACGCGCCCCACTTCCCGCTCCAGGCCTCCGCCGCCGACATCGCCAAGTTCCGCGGCCGCTTCCTCGCGGGCTGGGACCAGTTGCGCGCCGAGCGTTACGCCCGCCAAAAATCCCTCGGCCTCATCGACGCGCGTTGGTCGCCCGCTCCCCGCGCCGCCGCCGTTAAGCCGTGGGCCGACCATACCCCCGCCGAACAGGATCGGTTCGACCACCTCATGGCCGCCTACGCCGCCTGCGTGGACCGGCTCGACCAGGCCGTCGGCCGCCTCGTCGCCGGCCTCCGCGAGCGCGACGCGCTGGACAACACCCTGATCCTCTTCCTCAGTGACAACGGCGGCACTGCCGAGGGCGGGCCCGACGGCCGCAGCGAGGGCGATCCCACCGCGCCCAACTCCGCTTGGTTCTCCGGCGAATCCTGGGCCGGCCTGCAAAACACCCCGTTCCGCCGCTCCAAGCGCTACAACCACGAGGGCGGTATCGCCACTCCGTTCATCGCCCACTGGCCCGCCGGCATCGCCGCACGCGGCGAATGGCGCTCCCAGCCCGGCCACGTCGTCGACCTCATGCCCACCCTGCTCGATGTTGCCGGCGCCCGATATTTGGCCACGCACGCCGGCCGCCCAGTTCTCCCGCCGGAGGGCATCAGCCTCCGCCCGGCCTTCGCCTCCCCGGCCGCACCCGCCGTCGCGCGCACGCTCTTTTGGGAGCATGAGGGCCACGCCGCCGTGCGCGTCGGCGATTGGAAACTCGTGCGCTTCGGCCGTCAGGGCGCGTGGGAACTCTACGACTTCGCGTCCGACCGCACCGAACTCCATAACCTCGCCGCCGCCCAACCCGACCGCGCCTCCGACCTCGCCGCCCGCTGGAAAACCTGGGCTGCCCGCGCCCACGTCGGGCCCGCCCCCGGCGCGCGAAAACCCGCCGCCAAAGCCGCCGTCGAATGACCCCGGGCACTTTGCCGCTCGCCCCGGGCGATCCGTTTTTTCGCACCCTGTTTCGCCCCTTCTCGTCTCTGCCATCCTTCGCTTGGCAATCCTTCCTTACTCCGCCAAAAATCCCTCCTCCCCTTTACCCATGAATATAATCCACCGCCTCCCCCTCGCCGCCTTCGCATTCTTCGCCGCTTCTCTCGCGGCCGCTACGCCCCCCGCCCCCGCCCCCGCCCCCGCCCCGGCTTCCGGCTGGGTCTCGCTCTTCGACGGCAAGACCCTCGACGGCTGGCGCAATCCCTACACGTGGGGCGAGTCCAAGGTCGTTGCCGGCGAAATCCAGCTCACCGCCGACAAAAAATTCTTCCTCGTCACGGAAAAGTCCTACGGCGATTTCGTCTTCGAGGTCGATATCCTCCTCCCCGCCGGCAAGGCCAACAGCGGCGTCATGTTCCGCGCCCGCGTCGAGCCCAACAAAGTTTACGGCTACCAGGCCGAGGTCGACGGCGACCCCGCCCGCGGCTGGTCCGGCGGCCTTTACGACGAGGGCCGGCGGATGTGGTTCGCGAGCCCGATCAAGGGCGACGTCGCCAGCGAGAAAGCCTTCCGCGACCGTGCCGGCGCCGCCTTCAAGCGCGACGGTTGGAACACCTACCGCATCACCTGCCAGGGCCCGCGCCTGAAGATCGAGGTGAACGGGGTCGTCACCACCGACATCACCGACGCCATGGACGCCACCGGCCCCATCGGCCTCCAGCACCACGGCGAGAAAGGCCAGACCTACCGCTTCCGCAACGCCCGCATCAAGGCGCTCTAAACGCGCCCGCCTGATACCAACGGCCCGTGAGAATCAGACTTTTAAGGTAGCGTCGGGCCCTCCGGGCCCGACGGGGTTTGGTAGGCAGCGCACCTCCAGCCGGGCCCAGAGGTCCCGGCTCTACCTCAATTCACACAAAGTCTAGAAACTTTGGGACGTTGGTATTAGGTGACGTCGGAATCATTCCCCGCCGCGCCGATCACCTGATTTCGCTCAACCGGGTCCGCGTGGCGTTCACCTGCTCCGTCGCCCG
>JBDNFZ010000691.1:0-4833 GCA_041689555.1 Opitutaceae bacterium
ACCCGTGCCCACGACACGGTCCTGCGCCACCTCTGCGCCGAACTCACCGCCACCGAAACCATTTTCCCCGGCACCCCACTCCGCCTCGTTTATGAAATCGCCGGCTCAGGCTGATTCCTCGGGATCAGGAGGTCTGAGCCTTCAACGCCCCTATGACCTTGCCCATCTCTTTTTTCGAGACCGCGCCGGTGCTGGCGATGGCGGCGACGACCAACGCGTCGATCGTCGCGGCATCGAGTCCCGGCGGTAGATATTTTTGCAGCACTTTAATCTCGGCGTCGTTCGCCGCGACCAAGTCGGCCCGGCCACCCTTGGTGAACTCGGCGTTCGCATCGGTGAGGTTCTTGATCGCCTTCCGCAGGGTCGCCAGGGAGAGCGCGTCGTCGATCTCCTTGTTGCCGTCCATCGCCGCCCGCTTGATCGCGGCGTCGGCCGTGCGCAGAGCCAGCGTGGTGGCTGCGTCGCGCGCCTTCATGGCGGTGATAATGTCGGCTCGGAGGGTTTCGTAGAGGGTGGGCATAGCATTACCCTGCGCGTCGGTCCTTGGATGTCGAGGCGTCACGTCCAAGGGGAAGTTGCACCGCACGCCCACATCGCTATGTCTTTCCCGTGACTCCTTCACCTTCGCTCAACGTCCTCGGCGGGCCGCTCAAGCCGTGCTCGCTTCAACCCCTTACCGGCTTTTTTCGCAACGGCCACTGTGACACGTGTGCGGAGGACGAGGGCTGCCACACCGTCTGCGTCGAGGTCACGGCTGACTTCCTCGCCTTCAGCCTCACGTCGGGCAACGACCTCTCGACCCCCGCGCCCGAATACGACTTCCCCGGCCTTCAGCCCGGCGATCGTTGGTGCGTCTGCGCCGGTCGCTGGCAGGAGGCGCTCGAAGCCGGCGTGGCCGCGCCCGTCGCGCTCACCGCGACCCACCTTCGCTCCCTTGAGATTATTCCGCTCGCGTTGTTACAAAAGCACGCCACCGCCTGAGCACCGCGCATGCCCCCCGGCTTTGATTCCAACGACCCGCTGCACGGCGTCACGCTCGAGGCCTTGCTCACCGATCTCGTCGCGCATCTTGGTTGGGCCGAACTGGCCCGCCATGTCGAAGTCCGCTGCTTCATGTTCGACCCCAGCATCCAATCCAGCCTGAAGTTCCTCCGCAAAACCCCGTGGGCCCGCAAGAAGGTCGAACAGCTATACCTTCGCGATCGGGCTCGACGCGGGTGACCCTCGACCCGCCTCGCGCCCGGCCGGTTCAATTGTTTAAATCCGCGTCCCGCCAATATTTCGTGCCTTGGAGCGTCGCCTGCAGCGCGATGCCGTTTTTCGTGATCTGGTAAACATCCACGTCCGGCACCGCGCTCACCACACCGGCCGCCGCCCCACCCTTGTCGCCCGATTGCGCGGCCGCGTCGGCCTGTGCCCCGAAATCCCAGCCCTTTTCCACGAACTGCTGCAGCTTGGCCTTGGTGCGGAAAACGAATACCGCCCGGAAATCCTTCACGCCCAACCCAAGGCCGATGCCACCGGAAGCCATCTTCATGAAGACTTCCTTGCCCTTCCGATCCACCACCACGCCTTTCCCTCCCGCCACACTCGCGAAAATCAAGTTCACGCCGACGTTGGAAAACACCGCATAGCCCTCGGCCTTGTTCACCTTCTGCTTAACCGAAGCGTCTCGTTGGTAGAGTTCAGCCAACACCTCGTCGCGCATCTTCCGCACCGCCGCTTGCTGCTCCGCGATGGTGCCTTTCGCAGCCAGCGCCGGGTTCGCCGGGGCGAGCATCAATACCAACATTCCGAAAAGACCGACCCGACGGTTGAGTAAGATCATGCCCTGAGCAGAATCGGTTTCCCGGTTAGGGCAACTTCCCCGTTTCTCCACCGATCCCACAGAACCCGCGCCTTTTGCCTCGCCTCCGGCCGCCTCCGGGCGAAACCCTCCCACGCAAAACTCCCCATGAACCGCACCCTCGTCAAAGACGCCCTCGCCAGCGCCACCGCCCTCGACGCCCTCCTCCTCCAAGGTTGGGTCCGCACCCGCCGCGACGCCAAGGCCTTCTCCTTCGTAGAACTCAACGACGGCTCCTGCCTCAAGGGCATCCAGATCATCGTCGATGCCACCCTGCCCGACTACGCCGCCGTCGCCCGCGCCTCCACCGGTGCCTCCGTCGCGATCCGCGGCAAACTCGTCCCCTCCCAAGGTCAGGGACAGAAATGGGAGGTCGTCGCCGAAAGCTTCCACGTCGTCGGCGAAGCCGACGCGACCTATCCGCTCCAGAAAAAGGGCCATAGTCTGGAGTTTCTCCGCGAGATCGCCCACCTCCGCCCGCGCTCCAATCTCTTCGGCGCCGTCTTCCGCGTGCGCAGCCGGCTCGCCTACGCCGTCCACCGGTTCTTTCAGGAAAAGGCCTTCGTCTACGTCCACACCCCGATAATCACCGCGAGCGACGCCGAGGGCGCCGGCGATATGTTCCGTGTCACCACCCTCGACCTCGCCAACCCGCCGAAAACCCCCGAAGGCGCGATCGACACCGCACAGGATTTTTTCGCCAAGAAAACGTTCCTCACCGTCAGCGGCCAACTCGAGGCCGAGATTTTCGCGACGGCGCTTTCCAACGTCTACTCCTTCGGCCCCACCTTCCGCGCGGAAAATTCCCACACCTCGCGCCACGCCTCGGAATTCTGGATGATCGAGCCCGAGATGGCCTTTTGCGACCTGTCCGGCGACATGGCGCTCGCCGAGGAGTTTGTGAAGTTCCTCATTCGCGATGCCCGGGAACACTGCGCCGCCGACCTCGAGTTCTTCGCCAAGTTCGTGGACAAGGATCTCCTCGCCCGCCTCGATTTCGTCCTCGAACGCCCCTTTCAGCGGTGCAGCTACACCGAGGCGATCGCGATCCTCAACCGGTCCGGCCGCACCTGGGAACACCCGGTCGCCTGGGGCGACAACCTCCAATCCGAGCACGAACGCTTCCTGAGCGAGGAACACTTCAAATGCCCCGTCACCATCTACAATTATCCGCGCGCGATCAAAGCGTTCTATATGCGGAAAAACGAGGGCGAAGCCCCCGACCGCCAGACCGTCGCCGCGATGGATCTGCTCGTTCCGGGTATCGGCGAAATCATCGGCGGCAGCCAACGTGAGGAACGCCTTGCCGAGTTGCGCGAGGGCATGGCCCTGCACCACCTCGATGAGAAAGCCTATTGGTGGTATCTCGACCTCCGCCGCTACGGCACCGTCCCGCACGCGGGCTTCGGCCTCGGCTTCGAGCGAATGCTCATGTTCGTCACCGGCGTCGCCAACATCCGCGATGTCATCCCCTTCGCCCGCACCCCGGGCACGGCGGACTTCTGATTAAGGCAAACGCGAGTCGAAAATCTGGAACACAAGAAATCAGGAATTAAACTATGAGGCGGTTGGAGATTTCCCCTCTTTTCCTCTTCCTGATTTCCTGGGCTCCAGATTCCTCAACTCGCCCGCGCCTTCATCGTTCTTGTTTTCCAAATTCGCGGAATTTCCAAGACCGCCAGCGGCACGAAGTTCCACAGCACCTGCCCGGGGAAAATTTTCCGCGCCGCCGCCTGGTGACACGCCCCCAGCGCCCTCAGAAATTACGCTTGAGATCGAGTCCGCGATAAAAGCCGGCCACTTCTTTTTCGTAACCGTTGAACATCAGGGTCGCCTGCCGTCCCGCGAAGAAGCCGCCGCCGATCACGCGCTCGTTCGCTTGGGACCGGCGCGGATGATCGACCGTCGGATTCACGTTGGCGTAGAAGCCATATTTGTTTCCGGCCATCACGGGGCGCATCTCCGAGTTGGCGGAGAATCGCATCTGCATCTGTAGGCAGCTCGCTTGCGAGCGCTCGGCGACTGGAGCGCCCGCAAGCGAGCACGCCTACCGGCAGATGCACCCGCCATTACGTTCCAAGTGTTCTGCGGCTGGCGCGCCGTGAACTCGATCTTCACGATCAATTTGATCCCCTTGAAGCCATACTTCCACGGCGTGACCAGCCGCAGCGGCGCGCCGTTCTGGTTGGGGATCGGTTTGCCGTAAATTCCCGTCGCGATGAACGCCAGATCGTTCATGGCCTCGTCCATCCGCAGCCCTTCGACATAGGGCCTGTCGAGCTCGCCACAAGCTTATGGGCCGTGCGTTTCAACCCGCCTGCCGCATCCTGCGGATTCTCTTTCGAGGGAAACCCGGCCGTCGCCCCTCGCAAGCCCCTTGGCAGCAGCAAGGCGGCCGTGGCCACGCCGGCGGCCCTGAGGAAATCACGGCGGTTGCGTAGGCGATAAACGGATTAGGCGGTGGTCGCCGATTCCGGGAGTTCCCAACTGCGTGGCGTGCGGATAGTCATGACAATTTTTTGGGGTCGGGGTTGAAAGACGTGGACGAGTCTTTCTATTCCGGGATTGCCGGGGAGCGCCGCATCACGCAAGCCTACCCTCCTTATGGGACGTCAATGGCTCCACGCAAAACGCGCCATCGTGAATGAGCGCAAAAGTAAGGTCGCCGGCAAACTGACCAAGGAGATCAGCGTCGCCGCCAAGCTCGGCGGGCCCGACCTCTCGGGCAATGCCCGGCTCTTCGCCGCCGTCGAGAAGGCCAAAAAGGCCAGCGTCACCCGCGACGTCATCGAGCGCGCCATCAAAAAAGGCGCCGGCATCGGCGACGATAAGATGGAACTCGAACATGTCGTCTTCGAAGGCTACGCGCCGCACAAGGTTCCCGTCATCGTCGAGATTTACACCGACAACCACCAACGCACCGCACCCGAGATGCGCTTCCTCTTCAAAAAGGGCATCCTCGGCTCCGCCGGCAGCAACAAGTTCCT
>JBDNFZ010000692.1:0-5077 GCA_041689555.1 Opitutaceae bacterium
ACCCCGCTCCCCGCCCGTCGGCCCCGCCATCACACCCCAAGTTCACTCACCGGTGTTTCCAACGTCATCGCATGATGGGCGGCGACACTCGTGAGAATGCCGGAAAGTGTTCCGGTTTTGATCGCAAGCGATGGCTGGGGACAACTTCATGGTGCTCACCTCCGAGCCGGGTAATTACGCGGATATGTGAACCCTTTTGCCGGTCCACCGCATAGCCCCGAACACGCGGCGCCTTAACCGGTGTCCGGCCCGGACAAATCGCGTGGCAATTTCATCTAACCAGCACTTCGTCGCGCACAAAATTCAGACGGATCACCTTCGGCGCCACCGTCGTCTCATCGAAATAGGCCCCGACCGCTTCTTTAACATTGGCCCGGAGCCGCACCAACGTGTCTCCCTCGGTGTGGATGCCATAGCCC
This sequence comes from Opitutaceae bacterium, assembly GCA_041689555.1. Lineage (GTDB taxonomy): Bacteria > Verrucomicrobiota > Verrucomicrobiia > Opitutales > Opitutaceae > Tous-C4FEB. Next base: position 420 of record JBDNFZ010000692.1, read on the forward strand.
GGCGCCGCCGCGTTGTAGCCACCGTCGGTCTCGTCCTCGCGGACTTCAAAAATGATTTCGATCGTATAAAACGGCTATATCCCAACCCTGTCGTCCGCAAGTCCGCTTACCATACGCCAACACCAAGGGACCGAGATCGGATCGCTGCCGAGTTGGTAGTCCCGGCTTCAGCCGGAATCCAAAAAACCATCGGACCGGCTGAAGCCGGGACTACCAACCCAAGCCCGGTTCACGCCTGGCCGTGACCTCGCTTCCGGTGACACCCGACCCCCGATCCCCGCCCCTTCACGACAACGGAACGCGCGTCCGACCCCGTTGACATTCGTGCGCACCCGGGAAGACGGTAAGACATGGAAACGACGCTTTCATCCAAGGGCCAGATCGTCCTCCCCCGTGCCGCGCGGCACAAGCTCGCGTTGCGAGCCGGGGCCAAATTCGCCTGCCGCATCGCCGGCGGCTCGATCGTCCTGACCCCAAAAACCGTTCCGCTTGTGCGACCCCGTATCGTGCGCGACCTCGCCACGGGCCTGATGATCACCCGGGGGCCGAGCAACGGCCCGTCGGTCACGAGTGAACAAGTGCGCGCCGCCTTGGCCGACTTCCCGTGAAATACCTGCTCGACGTTAACGCGCTGATTGCCCTCGGCCACTCCGCCCATGTCCATCATGTCCGCGCCGTCGCTTGGTATCTGAGCGTGAAGTCTCCAGCGAACAGTTTCTGCACCTGCGCCATCACTGAACTGGGCTTCGTCCGCGTCACCGTGCAAACCGGCCTCCAACACGACGTGACCGGTGCCCGCCAAGCCTTGGCGGCGCTCAAGGGATCGCCCTCCGCACCTTTTGAAATCCTCAGTGACGCTTTGGGCGTGGATACCCTGCCCGGCTTTGCCCGCACGCCCACCAGACTAACCGACGGACATCTTTTGGCGCTGGCCCGGCACCACGGCGTGCAACTCGCCACCCTCGATGCCGGCATCCCCGGCTCGCTCTTGCTGCCTTAGAACTCTTTCGCACCACCAACCCCCGCGCCTCACGACACCGGCGCGAGCGTCTCCGCCACCGGCGTCCGATACGCTTTAACCGCCGGCACCGCACCGCCCAGCGCGCACAGCGCCGTCATCGCCAGCGGACAAATCCACAGCACCGCGTGGCCCGCCGTCACATCCAACACCACGCCCGTCTGCACGCGGATCACTCCGGCCACCGTCCACAGCAGCGCAAAATACACCGCAAACCCCGCCGCCGCGCCGAGCGCGCCGATGCACGCAGCCTCCGCCACCACCGCGCCGAAAATCGTCCGCCGTCGCGCCCCGAGCGCCCGCAAGATCGCCAGGTCCCGCTGCCGCGCGCTCATCGAGTTGTAGATGCTCGCGAGCACCGAGCCCGCCGCCACCAGCGCCACCAGATACGCCACCAGCGCCAGCACGCGGTCGATCCACGCGATCTTCCCGAAAAGCTCCGTCATGATCGCGCTCACCGGATAGGCGAAGGTCATCCGGTTGCCCTGCTTGTTGATCATCAGGTCGAGCATCACGCCGGCCGACGCCGCGCGCAGTTGGATCAACACCGCGCTCACGTCGGTCGCCGCCTTCGGGTCGTGCCCGCTCATCGTCTGCACGCCCTTGAGCGGCACCCACACGACCTTGTCCGCCGGCGTATTCGTCGGCACGAGGATCGCCGTCACCGTGAACACTTCCTCGTGCAGCGCCTTCTCGTCGAACGCGAGCCCGTGAAACGGCTGAAAGGTCGAACCCACCTTCAGCCCCAGCCGCGCCGCCGCGAAACTCCCCACCACCGCCTCGCGGGCGGTCTCGTCGAAAAGTTTCCCGCCCGGTTCCAACGCGAACTTCTTCCCCGGCGCATACTCCACCGTCGTGAAGAGCGGCGCGACCGTGCCCACGATCCGGTAGCCGCGCAGATTGTCGCCCACCGCGATCGGGATCGCCGTCTTTACCGCCGGATGCCGGCGGATCGCCTCGTAGTCGCTCCACGCCAGGTTTCCCGGCGACGCCTCGAGGTGGAAAATTCCGTTCAAGACCAACTGCAACTTCGACCCGCGCGCCCCGAGCACCGCGTCGAACCCCGTCGCCGTCGAGACAAACGCCGCCTGCGCCTGCGTCTTCACCATCCACACCGTCATCAGCAGTCCGCACGCGAGCGCGATGCTCCCCGCCGTGATCAGCGTCGAGAGCGCGTGCTGCCGCAACGAGCGGTAGATGATGAGCGGCAGCGTCACGCGACGGCTCCCTTCCGCGCCTCGTTCAACTCCGCGAAATCCCGCACGCCGTCGAACTGCCCGAGCACGCCGTCGTCGTGGCTCACGAGGAGCAGCGCCGCGCCGTTCTCCCGGCACACTTCGCGAATCAGGGCCAAGGCCTCCCGCGCGCTCGCGCGGTCGAGGTTGCCCGTCGGCTCGTCGGCCAGCACGAGTTTCGGCCGGTTTGCCAGCGCCCGCGCGACCGCCACACGTTGCTGTTGGCCCGTCGAGAGCTGCCGGGGAAAGTGCCCGAGCCGATGCGCCAGCCCCACCCGTCCCAGCACCGCCACCGCGTGCGCCCGGTCCACACCGCGCGGCCCAAAGCTCATCCCGAGGAGCACGTTCTCCAGCACCGTGTAGCCCTGCAGGAGGTTAAAGGTCTGGAAAACATACCCGAGCTTGTCCGCCCGCAGCCGGTCGCGCTTCGCCTCCGGCAGCGCCACCATGTCGGCGCCGTCGATCTCCGCGCGCCCGCTATCGGCCGCGAGAATTCCCGCGATCAGATTGAGAAACGTCGTCTTGCCCGAGCCGCTCTCGCCGCGCAACGCCCGCTGCTCCCCCGCCGCCAGCGCGAACCGCGGCACCCGCACGATTTCCACCCGGCCGCCCTCGGGCGTGGCGAACGATTTCGTGAGATCGGTGACCGACAACATGGGCGGGATCGTGGGCGCACGATGCGTTTCGACAACTGTTTCGCCGAAGAATTCCCGACCGCTTTCTCTATCCGACGCGGTCACTCCGTTTTCTTCTTCGTCGGCCTCGGCCGGCGTCCGCCCTTTTTCCCATCGCCCTCGGGTTCCTCCGCCGGAAATTTCGAGGCCTTGGCGTTCACCCAGAGTTCGTCCTTGGCGTTCTTATTGAGCCAGAAAATCTCCCCGGCGTGCTCGACAAAGACCGGTTTCTCCCGCGCCTTCTCCGGCACGACGAGGCCCGCGCCCGTCAGCGCCGCCAGCAATTCATCGGGCGATTTCGCGAGATCCTCGGCGACGCGGTCCAGCTTTCCGGCAAAGCCGCCGGTCTTGGTTTCCTTCAGTAACAGCCGCACGCCGCTCAACACGTTCGCCGGTGCGGGCGGCGGCGGGATCGCCGCCACGGGCGCGGTCGGCTCCGGCGTCGCCGGAACCGGGGCGGGCACATGCTCCGCAGCCGCGAGCGCATCCGCCGCCGCTTCCTCGCTCTTCTCGACCCCGTTGATCCACACGCCGCCGCGTGAATCCTGGTTGAGCCACCAAATATTCTCCGCGATACCCACGCGCACCGGCGCATCCGTCGGCACCGCCGGCAAAACGAGACCCACCGCCGCAAAGCCCGCCATCAGGTCGGCCTCGGTGCAACGCAGCCCGCGCGCCAAAAACGGCACGCTGCCCGAGCCGCCCGGCCCGCGCCGGTTGCGCCGCATCAGCGGACGCACCTTGCCCAGAAGTTCGGGTTCGTCCGCCGGGGGCACGCCCGCGACCAACGGGGCCGTCGCGACCGCCGTCACCGCGCTTGGCTCGACCGGTTTCGCCGCCGCCTGCTCGCGCGGGCGGGGCACAAACACCGGGGCGTCGGCCCGCCGCGCCATCGTCTCGGCTTGTAGTGCGGCCGGAGCACGCTCGCTCGGCGTCGGCACTGGCGCCTCGCCCTCGGGCGCGGCCACCGGCGTCGCCTTCACCGTCCGGAAAACCGGACGCGGCTTCTCCTTCGTGTTGATCCAAAGTTCGCCCCGGCGGTTGATATTCACCCAGAAAAGATCGCCGTCGAATTCGACATAGCTCACCGGCGCATCCTCGTCGTCGGGCACGACCAACCCGCATTCCTTGAGCGCACCGATCACGTCCGCGTCGCTGAAATCCCATTTCTTCGCGAGAAAATCGACGCCGACAGACATTCCCGGCCCGCGCTGGTTGCGCCGCATGTGCGGCTTCATCGCGTCGAAGAACGAGGGCAACTCGTCCTCCTCGCCGATTTTGTCCCATTCGTCCTTAGCCTGCTCTTCGTCTTGGGCCTCCGGATCGTGGTCGCGCTCCGTGTCGCGCGGCTTGCGGAAGCCGTCCTCGGGCGCGGCCTTGGCGGCAAGCGCCGCCGCCTCGGCCTTCTCCTCGACATTGGCCGAGTAGTCGCCCGTGGTCGTCGCGCTCTTGAACTTCTGCTCAAACTCCGCGCGCAACTTGTCCGCCTCGGCCTTGGCCGCCGACGCCACCGCATCCTGTAGCGTCCAGTCGCGCTGCGTCGTGCGCCGCGCGAGGCCGTTAAACGCCAGGATATTGTCCGGCTGTGTTTGGAACGAAACGATCTCCCAGTCCTCTTTGCCCAGATCGTTCAGAAATTTTTCCATGAGCGCCGGCGAGGCGAATCCGCCCCGGCCGCTCGTGATCATCTTGTATTCCCAGAGTGACATAAATTTTGGTGCGCGTCGCGCG
>JBDNFZ010000693.1:0-5557 GCA_041689555.1 Opitutaceae bacterium
GCCACCACTTTCTGTTTTTTCCAATTTTTTCGGCGGGTTCTTGAAGGATCTAGGCCGGCGTAGCTCAATGGTAGAGCACCTGTTTTGTAAACAGGCGGTTGCGGGTTCGAATCCCATCGCCGGCTCCATCCGAGCGATCCGCCGACGTCATTTTTTGAGAAGTGATGCCGAAGATTTTACTGCCTGATGGTGTAATGGTAGCACAAGCGACTCTGACTCGCTTTGTCTAGGTTCGACTCCTAGTCGGGCAGCCATTTTTAGACGGGAAGTGTCCAGCCGGTGTCTGGAGTTTGAGAGGATAAAACGCAGTGAAGCGGCCTGCGCTCCGGTGGCTCATGGCGAAAAGCCAAAGCCAACCGGTTGATCGGAGGTCCGATACAAGCAATCGTCGGGGGCAGTTCCGCCCCTCGGCAAGAAGGGCTCAGCTCCAACTGAGATCGGTGCGGGAGAGCGGCATCCGGCGCACGCGTTTGCCGGTCGCGGCGAAGATGGCGTTGCAAACCGCTCCGGCGATCGGCGGGAGAGCAGGCTCGCCCAAGCCCGTCGTGGGGAAAACGGTCTTCAACTGGTGGCATTCGATCTTGGTCGGGGCATCGGCGATGCGGAGGAGCGGATAGTCGTTGAAGTTGCTCTGCACCACCCGGCCTCGGACGATGTCGATCTCCTGCGTCATGAGCGCTCCCAGACCGTCGACGATGGAACCCTCGATTTGGTTTTCCGCGCCGCTGAGATTAACGATCTGGGCGCCGATGTCGTAGCCGCAGACAACACGGTCGACTTTGAGCTGGCCTTCTTTGGAGACGGAGACCTCGGCGACTTGGGCGAAGTAGCCGCGATGACTAAAGTAGTAACCGAGGCCGATGCCCGAACCCTTGGGGTATTTCTTTGTGCCCCAACCGGACTTTTCCACGGTGAAATTCACGACATTCCGGAAACGCTCGAGATTGTATTCGCGGCCGCCCTGGCCCGAGGTAGCCAGGATTTTTTGGTCGCCGAGCAATTCGAGGTGAACCTTGAGCGCATCGCGACCGGCCGCATGGGCGAGCTCGTCCACGAAACTGTTGAAAACCCAGCCGAACACGCAACTGCCCGGTGCGCGCCACGGGCCCATGGGCCAACCGGTGGCGAACATCGTCTGCTCCGAGCGGAAGTTGGGGATCATGCGGCCGGGCAACTCGTCTTTGTTGAGGGAGCCTCCGCTCCCGGGGGAGCCGCCTTCGCCAAAGGTGAAGAAGTGATTCTTCCATGCCACGATCTTCCCTTGGGCGTCGACGCCGCCCTTGAGGAAGTGCAGCCCGCCGGGACGGAAGTGGTCGTGCTTCAGGTCGTCCTCGCGAGTCCAAACGAGTTTCACGGGCGAGCCGACCTTTTGGGCGATGGCCGCAGCCTCGACCAAGTAGTCGGCGCTGATCCGGCGGCCAAAGCCGCCGCCAGCGCGGGTGAGATGGAGAATGATTTTCTCCGGGGGGACACCCAGCACACGAGTAACCATCTGCACGGCGCTGTTGGGGATTTGCGCGGGCGACCAGATTTCCATGATGCCCTCGCGCCAATGGGCGGCGGTGGTCTGCGGCTCGAGGTTGGCGTGGGAGATGAACGGGTAGAGATACTCCGCTTCGATTGATTTGGCGGCGGTTTTGAGGGCGCCTTCGGCGTCGCCGTCGGCACGCAGCACGGTGGCTCCGGGCTTGGCGGCGTCGGCACGGGCCTTGGCCACAAAACCGTCCCAACTCTCTTCGACGACTTTGCCCTCGTCCCATGTAACCTTGAGTTGTTTGCGGGCGCTGAAGGCCGACCATGTGGAGTCGGCGATGATCGCGACGCCGGAATTCAATTCCTTCACCTTGCCGCTGCCTGCGATGATGAAGGCGTCCTTTACGCCCGGCAGGCGCTTGATCTGGTCGAGGTTGGCATCAATGGCTTTGCCCCCGAACGCGGGGCACTTCTCGTAAACCGCGTAGAGCATGCCCGGCAGTTTCAAATCGCTGCCGAAGAGCGGCTGTCCGGTGACGATCTTCCGGGTGTCGACCTGCGCGATGCGCCGGCCGAGGAGTTTGAATTCGGAGGCGGGCTTGAGCTTGACCTGTTCCTTGGCCGGAACGGGGAGGGTGGAGGCCTTGGCCACGAGCTGTCCATAGGTGAGCTTCTTACCGGAAGAATGGATGACGGTCGCTTTTTCGGCGCGGCACTCGGTGGCGGGCACGCCCCAAGTCTGGGCCGCCGCTTCGACGAGCATCGTGCGCACGGTGGCGCCGAGGAGATGGAAATTGTCGTAGTTGCCCGGGGTCGAGTTGCTGCCGCCGGCGCTCTGGCCGCCGTATTTGGCGTGGAAGTCGGCCTGCTCGATGGTGATCTCGTCCCACGGCACCTCGAGTTGTTCGGCGATGATCATGGGCAGCGAGGTCTTCACGCCCTGACCCATCTCGGGTTGCTTGGAGATGATGGTCACGACCCCGGTGGGCGAGATGCGGACGAAGACATTTGGGGCGAAATCTCCGGTCGCGGCTGCGGTTTCGGCGGCCTCGGCGATCGCACCGGGCTTGATGTAGATACCGAGCAAGAAGCCGCCGCCGGCGAGGCCGGTGAGCTTGAGGAAACTGCGGCGATTGACGGAAGCGGTGTGCATTTGGGTGGTGCTCATGTGACGGCCTCCGTTTTGCCTGCGGCGATTTCGGCGGCGCGCTGAACCCCGGCGCGGATGCGGAGGTAGGTCGCGCAACGGCAGATGTTGCCGGTCATGGCGTCGTTGATATCGGTATCGCTCGGGTTGGGATTGTCCTTCAGGAGAGCGGCGGCGGTCATGATCTGTCCGGGTTGGCAGTAACCGCATTGGGCGACGTCGAGTTCGCTCCAGGCTTGCTGGACGGGGTGCAGTTTACCAGCGGCCGGTGCGAGGCCTTCGATGGTGGTGACTTTCATTCGCCCCACGGTGGAGACGGGTGTCATGCAGGCACGCGCGGGCACGCCGTTGAGGTGAACGGTGCACGCACCACAAAGGCCGATGCCGCAGCCGAATTTGGTGCCGACGAGTTCGAGGGAGTCGCGGAGGACCCAGAGGAGCGGGGTGTCTGAAGCCACGTCCACGGTGCGGGACTGGCCGTTAACTTGCAGGGTGAACTTAGCCATAGGGGAAGGAAGGGTGCCGAAGTTGGGAAGATACGGAGCCGACGTGCGAGGAATGACGGAAAAATCCGCCCGACGTCACGTGAAATTTTTCTGTGGTGAGTGCAAAATCAACTCCTTCTTTCTCCGAGCGGGCGAAGCGGGCGGTTTTGGCGAAGCAGGCCGGGCCTGCTTTACCGCGTCGATGCGACGGCCGCGATGATGGGCGCATCGGCATCGAGGTTCCGGCCGACCAGCGCGAGAAAATCGGCACCCGACATCCGATATTCTTGGAAGAACGCGCGGTCGCCGCCGCAGCCATACATCATCGAGGCGGGGAGTTCGCCGCGGAGCTTTGCCCGGGCCTTGGGCAGCAGGCGCGGCAGCCAGGCGATGCCGTGGATCGACTGGGTCTTGGGCGGGAGCGTAGCGGGATCGAGCACGTTCCGGGAGGGGAGACCGTGTTGGACATTGAGAAAATAGTCGCGCCGCACGATCTCGATGGCGAGGGCCTCGTCGCAGGACGGTTCGCCGTGATTGGCGCGATCCTCGACATAGTCGAAAAGGTGCTGGGCGGTGATACCGTTGGCGGCGAGGAAGGCGGTGTCGGCGGAATCGAGGAGGGTGGCGGCGGTGGCGCCTCCGTGAGGGTAGCGCGCGGTCGCGCGGCCATAGACAAGGCGAAAGTTTTCGGCAAAGGCAGGTGCTTCCATGGCGGCAACCGATAACCGGATGAAGCGTTCGAGCAACATCAAGGCGCGGTTCGGTAACGCCGCGCACTGACGTTGCCGGTGCGCTCGATCCGAAAAGCTCCCTTGCCAGTGCGGGGCCCGGTGGCAACGTCACCGCCTCGCATGAGCACCGCCGTCAAGATCTACGACACCACGCTGCGTGATGGCACGCAGGGGGAGGGCATCAGCTTCTCGGTCGCCGACAAACTGCGCATTGCCGAGCGGCTCGACCAATTTGGCGTCGACTACATCGAGGGCGGCTTTCCGGGCTCGAATCCGCGCGACATCACGTTTTTCGCCGAGGCGAAGCACCTGCGGTTGAAGCACGCGCGACTGGCCGCGTTTGGCGCGACGCGACGGGCGGGTGCGAAGGCCGACGAGGATGCCCAACTGCGCAGCCTGCTTGATAGCGGTATGCCGGTTATGACCATCGTGGGAAAAACCTGGGACCTGCACGTGACCGAGATCTTGCGCACAACGCTCGAAGAGAATCTCGCGATGATCGAGGACTCGACCCGCTTCCTCGTAGCCCAGGGCCGCGAGGTCGTCTACGACGCGGAGCATTTTTTCGACGGCTACAAAGCCGATCCGATTTATGCGATCCGCACGCTCGCGGCGGCGCTACGGGGCGGCGCGAGCAACCTCACGCTCTGTGATACCAACGGCGGGACACTGGTCGACGAATTCAAGGGGATCGTGGCGCACGCGGTGCGGGAGTTTGGCGGCGAGAAGATCGGTGTCCATTGCCACAACGACAGCGGGCTGGGTGTGGCGCTCACGCTCGCGGGTGTGACCGCCGGTGCGACGCTGGTGCAGGGCACGGCCAACGGCTTCGGGGAGCGCGTGGGCAACGCCAATCTGACGACCGTGCTGGCGAATCTGTTCCTGAAGATGGACTGCTCGGCGCACTGCGCGCCGAATCTCGACCAGTTGCGCGATCTCTCGTTGTTCTTCGACGAACTGGCGAATCTGCGGCCGGATCCGAAGGCGCCGTTCGTCGGCCGGTCGGCGTTCGCGCACAAAGGCGGGCTGCACGCCAACGCGGCGCAGAAGGTGGCGCGGAGTTACGAGCACATCGATCCGGCGCGGGTGGGCAATCGCACGCGGGTGCTGGTTTCCGATATGGCGGGCCGCAGCAGCCTCGCGCTGAAGGCGAAAGAACTGGGGCTCGAACTCGACGAGAAGCGGCCGGAGATGAAGGCGTTGATCGAGCAACTCAAGGAGCGCGAGTTTCGCGGCTACGAATACGAGGCGGCGGATGCGTCCTTCCGCCTCTTGGTCGCGGCGGCGCTGGGTCAGCGGAAGGAATTTTGCTCGGTGGAGACCTACCGGGTGATCATCGAGCGGCATGGGGAGGATTTGTGGGCCGAGGCGACGGTAAAGATTAGGGTCGGCGGCGAGTCCGTGCACACGGTAGCGGAATGCACCGGACCGGTGGGCGCGCTCGACAAGGCGCTGCGCCTGGCGTTGACGAAGACCTATCCTCAGCTCGGCGAGCTCGTCTTGCGGGATTACAAGGTGCGAATACTCGAGAGCGGCGCGGGCACCGGCTCGCGGACGCGGGTGCTGATCGAGAGCGGGGACGGCCGGGAGGTGTGGGGCACGGTAGGCGTAAGCGACAATATCATCGACGCCAGCTGGGAAGCCCTGCGGGACGCGGTGGAATACAAGTTGTCGCGCAGTTGAGGCGCGGCGAATTCCCGCCAGCTAGAGCAGCGGAGCGA
>JBDNFZ010000694.1:0-5059 GCA_041689555.1 Opitutaceae bacterium
ATGACGGCGGGCAAAGGTTACCTCGCGCTGGCCGCGCTGATTTTTGGAAAATGGAAACCCTGGCCCACGCTGGGCGCGTGTCTGCTCTTCGCGTTTACCGACGCGCTGGCCACGCGGCTCCAGGGTGTCGCCCTCCCGGTCGTCGGCGTCGTGCCGGTGCAGTTCATCCTCGCGCTGCCCTATGCCCTGACGGTTTTATTGCTCGCCGGTTTCGTCGGCCGGGCCGAAGCACCTCGCGCGATCGGGGTGCCTTACTCCAAAGAAAAATGAGACCCGCCGAAGCCGTTACTTTCCGCCTCGCCCGCCACCTCGGACAGACGGCCGATACAAAGCAGGCGCTCTTCGTCGCCGCGAACGCCACCGTGGTCGGCGACGTCGTCCTCGGCCCGTCGAGCAGCGTCTTCTACGGGGCGGTGCTGCGCGGCGACATCCAGGAAATCCGCGTGGGCGAGGGGACCAACATCCAGGACAACGTCGTGGTCCATCTCGCCGACGATCATGGCGCGCACATCGGTGCGTGGTGCACGATCGGGCACGCGGCGATCATCCACGCCTGCACGATCGAGGACGAGTGCCTGATCGGGATGGGCGCGACCGTGCTCGACGGCGCGCGGATCGGCACGCGGAGCATGGTCGGAGCGAACACGCTCGTGCCGCAGCGCTTCACTTGCCCGCCCGGCTCGATGGTTTACGGCTCGCCGGCCAAGGTCGTGCGCGCCCTTACCGCCGCCGAGCAGGCCGGCCTCCGCCCTTGGGCGGAAAAATACGTCGAAGTTGCCAAGGCGCACGCGGTTTTGGTTGGTAATAAGTAGGGCGCGGCTTCAGCCCGCCCTTGGAAACGCCGGAAAAATTTTAACCGCAGATTTCACCGATGGGCGCGGATACCAAAAACCCACATCTGCGATCAGCCGTGTTATCTGCGGCCAAAAACGGGCTCGGCTCCATGAAGGGCGGGCTGAAGCCGCGCCCTACTTTCCCAGCGCGAAGAACGTGTAGCGGAAATTTTCGTCGCTGCTCTCGCGACGCGCCAATTCTCGCCAGGGAAGATGCCGCCACTCGGGAAAGAACGTGTCGCCCGCCACCTCGGCGTGGATCAATGTAAGGTGGAGGACGAGCGGCCGGGGCTGTTCCAGCGCCTCGGCGTAGATGCGTTCGCCGCCGCAGATCATGATGTTGCCCGGGAGACGGTCGGCGATGGCGAGAGCGGCGGCGAGGGACGGCGCGACTTCGACGCCGGGTCGGGCGAGGTCGGGGTTGCGCGAAATCACGATGGGCCGGCGATCGTCGGCACGCACCTGCGGCCACGTTTCATAACAGATCCGGCCCAACACCACGGTTTGCCCGGAGGTTTTTTCTTGGAAATGCGCTTGGTCTTCGGGGATGTGCCAGGGGATCTCGCCGCGGAGCCCGATGACACGATTCTCCGCGCAGGCGACGATGAGGTGGAGGGGCTTGAGCATGGAATGAGTCGGGGAGTGGAGTTACGAAACGCACGAAGCACACGCAAGAAAGGCGAAGTGCGGGGACATAGCCGCCGCCGGATTCTTTTTCGTGTATTTCGCGGGTTTCGTGGTTTCCTCATCGCATGACCATCGGTATCCCCAAGGAAATCAAAATCGGCGAGACCCGCGTCTCGATGACCCCCAGCCTCTGCCGCCGTTGCGTCGCCCTCGGCGCCACGGTGCTCGTCCAAAAATCCGCCGGAATCGTCGCCGGCTTCACCGACGCGGAATACCGCGCGGCCGGCGCAACCCTCGTGGGCTCGGCGGCCAGGGTTTGGGCGGAGGCGGACGTGATCCTCAAGGTGAAGGAGCCGCTGCCGGCGGAGTATGGGCGGCTGCGCACGGGGCAAACGCTGTTCACCTATCTGCACCTCGCGGCCGGGCCCGAGCTGGCCAAGGTGCTGCTGAAGAAAAAAATCCTCGGCATCGCCTACGAAACGGTCGAGGCCAACGACGGCTCGTTTCCGCTGCTGAAACCGATGTCGCAGATCGCGGGTCGGCTGGCGATTCAGGTCGGCGCATATTTTCTCCAATCGCAGCACGGCGGCTCGGGTGTGTTGCTCGGCGGCATTCCCGGCACGTTGCCGGGCCACGTCGTCGTGGTGGGCGCGGGTAACTCCGGGGCGCACGCCGTGCAGATGGCCGCCGGCATGGGCGCGCGGGTGACGGTGCTCGATCTTGATACCCGCAAGCTCGAGGCCCTCGACTCGGAGTATCGCGGTCGCGTGGTCACGCTTATGTCGAACCCCGCCAATCTCGAGGCGAGCGTCGCCGATGCTGATCTGCTGATCGGCGCGGTGCTGATCCCGGCGGCGAAGGCCCCGATCGTGGTTTCCAAGCAAATGGTGGCGCAGATGCGGCCGGGCAGCGTGATCGTGGACATCGCGATCGACCAAGGCGGCTGCATCGAGACGATCCGGCCCACCTCGCATGAGGAACCCGTTTACGAGCAGCATGGCGTGATTCACTACGCGGTGCCGAACATGCCGGCGCTGGTGGGCCGCACCTCGACGCTGGGGCTCACGCAGGCGACGGAGCCGTTTGTCGCCACGCTCGTCCAGAAAGGCGTTGAGCGCGCGCTCGCCGAACATCCCGGCCTCGCGAAGGGCGTGAACACGCGCGACGGCAAGATCACCTACGACGCGGTGGCGAAGGCGCTGGGGTATGCCTACTGATTCGCGCGCACGGGCGTGACACGGGAATCCGGGCCGGACGGGCTAGGGCCCGCCTTCGGCGCTATGAAAAGGCGGACTGAAGTCCGCCCTTACTCCCGGTCACAATCGTCACTGTGTTTTGCGAGCCTAAGTAAGCTTTAAACATCCGCCATGCGTTTCCTTTTATTTATTCTGTTTTTTACCGCACTCCGGGCCGAGCCGCTGCCGTTCGGGCCGGGCCAGTTCACCGCGCCGAATGCCGGCGAGCCGCTCACGGTTTTCACCTACAAGCCGCCGACCTATCGCGGCGGGCCGCTGCTCGTGGTCTGCCACGGCGTGGGGCGGAACGCGGAGGAATACCGCAACTTCGCGATCACGCTCGCCGAGCGGTTCAAGGTGATCGTGGTCGCGCCGCTTTTTGACCGGGAGCGTTTTCCGAGCGCGCGTTACCAGCGCGGCGGGCTGCTCGACAAGGACGGCAAGGTGCAGCCGCGCGAGGCGTGGACCTACGCGGCGATCCCGCGGCTCGTGGCGGACGTGCGTGCGCGGGAGAAGGCTCCGACGTTGCCGTATTATTTGATCGGTCACTCGGCGGGCGGACAGTTTCTTGTGCGGCTCGCGGCGTTTTATCCCGGAGAGGCCGCGCGCATCATCGCGGGCAATCCCGGATCACACCTGTTCCCGGTGCGCGACCAGAAGTTCGGCTACGGCTTCGGCGGACTGCCAGACGAGTTGGCTGACGACGACGTGATCCGCCGTTATCTTGCCGTGCCGCTTACGATCTATCTGGGCACGGCGGACAACACCCCGGAGCACAACTTCGACGGCAGCGCGGAGGGCATGCGGCAGGGATCGAACCGGCTCGCGCGGGGGCGCACGTGCTTCGCCTTGGCCGAGAAACTCGCGAGCGAGCGCGGCTGGGCGTTCAACTGGCGCAAGGTCGAAACGCCCGGGATCGGCCACGAGGCGGCGTTCATGTTCGCCGCACCCGAGGTGGAAGACGCGATCTTCGGAGCCCGAAGACAATAAGGCCGGTCACGAAGACCGGCCCGGGGAACGAGACAGGGAAGACGCGGAACTCAGGCCGCCGCGACGATCGTGATGCTCTCGACGCCGACGCGCTCGATCGGGGTGCTCTTCTCGCCGCCGCCGCCGGATTTGGTGGGGACGTTGGCGAGTTTTTCCAAGACGTCGTCACCGGCGATCACTTGGCCGAAGGCGGTGTATTGGCGGTCGAGGAACTTGGCGTCGCCGTCGCAGATGAAAAATTGGGAGCCGGCGGAGTCGGGGCTCGATGAGCGGGCCATCGAGAGGACGCCGCGGGTGTGCGACTTGGCGTTGAACTCGGCCTTGATCTGCCAGCCGGGACCGCCGGTGCCGGGCATGCCCTTCTCGCCGATCTTGGTGTTGGGGCAGCCGCCTTGGACCATGAAGCCCTTGATGATGCGGTGAAAAGCCGTGCCGTCATAGTAGCCGGCGCGGGCGAGTTTCTTGAAATTCTCCACCGTCTTCGGGGCGACGTCGGGCCAGAAGGCGACGGTCAGCTCGCCGTAGGCGGTCTTGATGATGGCGTTTTCCTGGGCGGGAGTGGTGGTGCTCATGGGTGGAAGGGCGAGCGAACCGGCGGCATTTCGGTGCGGCAAGAACCAATTTTCCCGTGGCCCGGTGCCTGCCGGGTGGCGGGGATGAAACGAATTCTTTTGCCGGTGGTCGGCTGGATTGCGGCGGTGCCGTCGGCCTCGGCGGCCGAGCCGATCCGGCCCAAGGTGGTCGTCGTCGCGATGTTTGAATCGGGAGCGGACACGGGTGGCCGTCCGGGGGAGTTTCAGCTCTGGGTCGAGCGCGAGAAACTCACGCAGGTCCTGCCGTTTCCTCAGGGCTACCGGGACCTCCGCCCCAATGCCGACGGCAGCGTGCTCGGCGTCGTCACCGGCGTGGCCACGGCGAAGAGCGCGGCGACGATCATGGCGCTCGGGCTCGACCCCGCGGTTCGACCTTTCGAAGGGCTCCAGTCGCTCACGTTCCTCGCGCGGGCCAAGCGCGTCGATGTGCGGCGGGTGCCGGTGCTGCGCACGGCAGGCATTTTGACATGCAATGGCCGGGCGGCGACGCGGCCGAGAGTCTCAGCGGCGAGAAACTCGGGGCGGGTTACTCGGCCTATCTGCCGGCGCTGGAGGCGGGCCACCGGGTGGGAAGCCCGGTGATGCACGAGCTGATTAAAAACTGGGCCCATTACGAAAAAACCCTCCCGGGCGCGAAGTGAGCGCGGTAGGGCGCGTTATCCGTAACGCGCCGCGCTGGCCCGGGCGACAAAAGCGAAGGCGAAGGTGGAGCGACCTGACCTCAAGGCGCTGCGGGCTTCCCCGCTCGCAAACCAGCGCGTTGGGGTCAACGCGCTCCCCC
>JBDNFZ010000695.1:0-2406 GCA_041689555.1 Opitutaceae bacterium
GAGGGCGACGCCGTCCTTGCGCCATTGGAAGGCGAGCGGGGACGTGCCCGTGGCGACGACGGAGAACGCGGCGGATTGGCCGGCGACGACGGTGCGCGAGACCGGGGCGGTCGAGACTACGGGGGGCGCGGGGAGCGAGGTGACGGCGAGGGTGACGGCGGTGGAGGTGACGGAGCCGGAGGGGTTGGAGACGGTGACGGCGTAGCTGCCGGCATCGGCGAGGGTGGCGGCGGGGAGCGCGAAGGTGGCGGCGGTGGCGCCGGTGATCGGGGTCGCGCCGTTGCGGAGCCATTGGTAGGAGAGAGCCGCGGTGCCGGTGGCGGCGACGGAGAACGAGACGGATTGGCCGGCGAAGACGCTCCGAGCGACGGGCTGGGTGGTGATCGTCGGCGGGTTGCCGGGCGCGGTGACGGTGAGGAGAGCGGCGGAAGAGGTGGCGGAGCCGGCGGAGTTGGTGACGACGACGGTGTAGTTGCCGGCGTCGTTGGCGGTGACGACGCCGAGGGTGAGCGAAACGGCGGTGGCACCGGAGAGGGCGGCGGCATCCTTGCGCCACTGGTAGGCGAGCGGGGCGGTGCCGGTGGCGACGACGGTGAAGGTGGCGGACTGGCCGAGCGCGACGGTGCGGGCGACGGGTTGGGTGGTGATGGCCGGGGCGGTGAGGCCGGGATCGTAGATGGCGCGGGCACCGGCGATGTCGTCGGCGGCGAGGCTATCGAGATTGCCGATCGTGGAGTTCATGATCGCCGATACGGACTGGCCGACGGCATCAGGGTGATTGAGGCCGAGGGCGTGGCCGAACTCGTGGAGGGCGACGCGGCGCAAATCGTAGACGGTGGTGCCGGCGGACGTGCGGGTGGCGCCGCGGTAGGAGTTCCAGGACAGGTTGCTGTTAAAGAGGACGTCGGTCTCGGTCAGGCTGGTGCCGGTAAACCATGAGAGCGTGAATGCCAGCGTGCGGGAATCAAAGGACACGCCGTAAACGGTGGGGGAGAAGAAAACGTTGTTGATGCGATTGCTGCGGGCCTGGGCGGCGGTCGAGTCGAGGACGCCGGTGAAGCGAAAGCCGGCGAGGCTGTTGTTCCAAGCGGAGAGGGCGTCGTTGGCGACGGCGTTCCAGGAGGCGCTGCCGTCGATGAGGGTGCCGGGGGTCGGAGCGAGTTGAAGTTCCATCCGGACCGGGCTGGTCGCCCAGCGTTCGCCGCCGATGTTGAACGCCGGGGCGGGGCGCGGGAGGAGTGCGGCGAGGGCGAGGGCGAACGGCAACAGGCGCGGCATGAAGGCGACGGGGCGCAAATGGAACGTTTCTGAGGGGCACTCAGTAGCCGAGGGCTTTGTCGACGGCGTGGCGGAGGGGTTCGCCGCGACCGAAGCGGATGAGGTTGTCTTTGTAGACTTCGAGGTAGCGGGCGGCTTCGCCGTCGGAGCGGCCGGCGATGTGCGGGGTGATGATGACGCGGCCGGTCGTCCACAGCGGGTGGTCTTTCGGCAGGGGCTCGGGGTCGGTGACGTCGAGGCCGGCGCCGGCGACGCGGCCGGATTTGAGGGCGTCGACGAGGGCCAGGTTGTCGAAGATTTTGCCGCGCGAGACGGCGATGAAGAGCACGCCTTTTTTCATTTTGGCGAACTGGGCGGCGCCGATCATTTTGTCCGTCGCGGGGGTGTGCGGGGCGGAGATGAAGACGACGTCGGCTTCGGGGAGGACGGAGTCGAGACGGTCGGGCCAGACGGTGCGGTCGAGGTAGGGCGCGTAGGGGAGCTCCTTGGGATCGACGCCGATGACGGTCATGCCAAAGGCCTTGGCGCGGACGGCGATCTGGGCGCCGATGCCGCCGACGCCGATGATGAGGGCGGTCTTGCCCTGGAGTTCGAGGGGCGGGCCGTATTGGGAGAGGGAAACCCAGCTGGCGGTGGCGCGGTTGGCGACGGCGACGTCGATGCGGCGGGTGAGGCCGAGGAGGAGGGCGAGGGCGTGGTCGGCGATCTCGACGCCCTGGACGATTTTCATGTTGGTGAGCGTGATGGGGCGCTCGCGGAGTTCGGGGATGGTGAGGACGGTTTCAACGCCGGCGGAACCGACCTGGACCCACCGGAGTTTTTTCCCGGCGACGATGAGCTCCCTGGTGGGGCCGCCGATGAGGGCGTCGGCATCGGCGATCTCGGTGAGGAGATTCTCGCGGGTGGGGAAGACGAGATTGAGGGAAGGGGCGGCGGCGCGGATGTCGCGGAGGTCGGACTCGGTGAGGCGGGGGTTGGAGGTGAAGACGACTTTTTTGGAGAGGGGTGCGGGTTGGGCGGAGGCGACGGGAAGGCAGGCGAGGGCGGCGGTCGCGGCGGCGAGGAGGGAGAGGGTGGCGAAAGGGAGGCGCATGGGAGGATCGGGGATCGGAGATCGGAGATGGGAGA
>JBDNFZ010000696.1:0-4621 GCA_041689555.1 Opitutaceae bacterium
ACGGGAGATGAAACACGCCGTCTCGAATATCATGCGCTCCATCCAACGCAGCGTCGGTTTGGTCCAGTCATTTTTTCAGCTCCCCGACACGAAATACGCGGCCTGACTATAAGCGCACGAACTTATGCAACGATTGATAGTGCGCGTCGACCAGTTGGGCAAAAACTTCGTTACTCATGGGTGTGGAGTTCGGAGTTGCCACGGCTCGGCTTTATTCCCGCAACTTCGCCTCCCGCGCAATATGCTTCGTCTCGTCCTCCCTCCCGACCTCGCCGCCGCCGTCCTTCGCGACGCCATCCCGGTCAAGGTCGAGCTCGACCCCGCCCTTACGCCCGCCCCCGCGCTCTTTCCCGTCCTCGCCCACCTCCAACGGCTCTGCGGCACACCCACGCCCCCCGTCTTCATCCAGCTCACGCGTGCCCAGCTCCGCGACCTCGCCGCCGCCGCCGGCACCGAACCCATCTTCGTCCACAACGGCCAGGCCGGCGTCTGGCGCCACGCCGCCCTCCTCGGCACCCCGCCCCCCGCCGCCTCCGAAACCAGTAGTCCGAAACCCAAAACCCAAAACCTAAAACCCCAAACCTCCGCGATCAACGCGCCCAGTGCGTTGCTCGTGGACGGCTCCGAAAACTTCCTCGCCCTCACCCTCCCTTCGCCCGAGCACGCCCAATACGCCCGCGCCCTCGATCTGGTAAAATCCACCGGCTTCGCCCTCGACCCTTCCACCCGCAAATGGTGGCTCCGCGACCGCCACAAGACCCTCAACTTCCTCGCAGCCCACGGTGACCGTCTTCGCAATACCTTCGACGCCGACTTCACGGAAAACTTCGAAACCCACACCGCCCGCCTCCGTCCCGCCGAGATCATCGCCGACGCCACCGAGACCGCCGACGGCTACGCCCTCACTCTCGGCCTGAAGGCCGGCCCCGCCGACGACGCCACGCTCCGCGACGCCTTCGCCACCGGCCGCCGCTACCTCGAAGCCGGCGGCCGGGTCTACCTCATCGCCCCCGCTCAGCTCGAAAAACTCACCGTCGCCCAGCGCGCCCTCGCCGGCGACCCCACCGCCCCCGTCGCCCCTCGCCGCGCCCAGCGTGTCAGCGCCGCCCGCGTCGCCGAGGCAGAGACCATCCTCGAAGAGTTGTCCCCCGGCTTTCAACCGCCCGCGACCTGGAAGACCCGCAGCGCCGCCCTCCGCAATCTCACCTCCCTTGCCCCCGCCCCGATTTCGCCCGCGCTCGAAGCCCAGCTCCGCCCCTACCAACGCCTCGGCGTCGCCTGGCTCTGGCACCTTCACCGCGCCGAACTCGGCGGCATCCTCGCCGACGAAATGGGCCTCGGAAAAACCCTCCAAGCCCTCGCCCTGCTCACCGCCGTCGGCGGACAGCCCAGAGCCGGGAGTCCAGAGCCAAGAGCCGGCGCAACCCGCGACCGCCGCCCGTCTCTCAGCTCCGCCCCTCCGACTCTCAACTCTCCGCTCTCAGCTCTCAGCTCACGCCCCACCGCGACGTCGCTGGTGGTCGCACCGGCGAGTCTCCTAGAAAACTGGCGCCGCGAAACCCTCCGCTTCGCCCCCGCCCTGCGCGTTTTCGTCCACCACGGCGACCACCGCCTCGCCACCGCCGAAGACTTCGCCGCCCACGATCTCATCATCACCAGCTACGGCACCCTCGCCCGCGACCAAGACCTCTTTGTCTCCGCCGATCTTACCGTCGTCATCGCCGACGAAGCCCAGCACATCAAAAACCGCCGCTCCCAAAACGCCGCCGCCCTCCGTGCCCTTCGCGCCCGCAGCCGCTTCCTCCTCACCGGCACCCCGCTCGAAAACTCCCTCGACGACCTCCGCTCCCTCTTCGAATTCCTCCTCCCCGGCTACCTCCAAAAAGTCCCCGCCGGACTCCGCGCCGATGAACGCCTTTGGTTCGACCAACGCCTCCGCGCCCAGACGGCGCCTTACATCCTCCGCCGCACCAAGCTCGCCGTCGCCCCCGAGCTCCCCGAAAAAATCGAGCAGATCATCTGGTGCGACCTCACCCCCTCACAGGCCAAGCTCTACCGCGACACCCAGGAGAAATCCGAACGCCAACTCCTCGACCTAGCCGCCGACGGCGCCAGCGAAGGCCGCCTCCAATTCGCCGCCCTCACGCAACTCCTCCGCCTCCGTCAAATCTGCTGCGACCCCCGCCTGATCTCCGATGTAGCTGCGGCTTCCATTCGCAGTTCCGAATCCGGGGTGGAGCGCGTTGACCCCAACGCGCCGATCACGCCCGCTCCCGAGCCCGGAAGTCCGGAACCCAAGACCCAAAACCCAAAACCCAAAACCTCAGTCTCCCCCTACCCCGACTCCGCGAAGTTGAACGCCTTCACCGAGCTCCTCGCCGAAGCCATCGACGACGGCCACCGCATCCTCGTCTTCTCGCAATTCACCTCCCTCCTCGCGCTCCTCCGCGAAGAACTCGCCGCCCAAGACATCGCCTACTGCTACCTCGACGGCTCGATGACGACCCGCGCCCGCCAAGCCGAGGTCGACCGCTTCCAAGGATTCGCCTCCGCCTCCGCCTCCGCCTCCGCCTCCGCCTCCGCCTCCGCCTCCGCCTCCGCCTCCGCCTCCGCCTCCGCCTCTCAGCTCTCAGCTCTGAGCTCTCAGCCTTCCGCCGCCGCGCCGCCGATCTTCCTCCTCTCCCTTAAGGCCGGCGGCACCGGCCTCAACCTCACCGGCGCCGATACCGTCATCCACTTCGACCCGTGGTGGAATCCCGCCGCCGAAGCCCAAGCCACCGACCGCGCCCACCGCATCGGGCAGACGCGCACGGTCACGAGCTACAAACTCATCTGCGCCGGCACCGTGGAGGAAAAAGTGCTGGCCCTCCAAGCCGAGAAACGCGCCCTCCTCGCCGACGTCTTCGAAGCCAGCGACGCCGCCGCGTCCAAGCTCACCCTCTCCGACCTCCGCGACCTCCTACGCGCCTAGCCTCCCCTCGTTCTCGTTTTCCTAATATTTCTCCCTCCGCCCCACCCGCCCCCTCTTCCCGCCCCTGTGGGAGCGAGCTCGCTCGCGACAATCGCCTCACTCGCCCGTCCTCCGCTTTCGCCCCCTTTCGCCTCTTTCGCGGGCCCTCTTCCGTTTCTTCCCTTCTTCGCAGTTCTCCCCTCCGCCCACCCTCTTTCTCGTTCTCCTAATCTTTCTCGTTCTCTCAATCCTTCTCCCCCCGCTCCCTTTCCTCCTCCGCCTTCCCACCGTCCCCTCCCGCAGTTTGTCCGTGCCCATCCGCGCAATCCATGGTTCCGTTCCGTTCCGTTCCGTTCCGTTTGATCCGCTATACTCCCTTCCAACTCCTTTCCCATGCCCATCTGGACCCGCTTCAAATCCCTCTACTACCAGAACGCCGATCTCGGCCTCGCGCTCGACATCAGCCGCATGCCTTTCCCCGGCGATTTCCTCGCCCTCCAAGACCCCGCCCTCCGGGAGGCCCTCGCCGCCATGGCCGCCCTCGAGGCCGGTGCCATCGCCAATCCCGACGAGAACCGCATGGTCGGACACTACTGGCTCCGCGCCCCGCAGCTCGCCCCCACCCCCGCCCTCGCCGCCGAGATTTCCGCCACCCTCGCCGCGATCAAGGACTTCGCCGCAAAAGTCCACGCCGGCACCGTCGCCGGGCCAAAGGGCAAATTCAAAAACCTCCTCGTGATCGGCATCGGCGGCTCCGCCCTCGGCCCCCAGTTCGTCAGCCACGCCCTCGGCCGGCCCCGCAAGGACAAGCTCGCCGTCACCTTCTTCGACAACACCGATCCCGACGGCTTCGACTACGTCCTCGACGGTCTCCGCGGCCAGCTCGCCAAAACCCTCGTCGTCGTCATCTCCAAATCCGGCGGCACCGCCGAAACCCGCAACGGCCAGCTCGAGGCCGCCGCCGCGTTCACGGCCGCCGGCCTTGATTTCACGAAGCACTTCGTCGCCGTCACCGGCGCCGGCTCCAAACTCGACCATACCGCCGTCGCCCAAAACTGGCTCGCCCGCTTCCCCATGTGGGACTGGGTCGGCGGCCGCACCTCGGAGCTCTCCGCCGTCGGTCTCCTCCCGGCCGCGCTCCAGGGCCTCGACATCCAGGCGATGCTCGACGGCGCCGCCGCGATGGACGTCGTCACGCGCGACTCCGACACCGCGCAGAACCCCGCCGCCCTCCTCGCCCTCATGTGGCTCTACGCCACCGACGGACGCGGCGCGAAGGACATGGTCGTCCTCCCCTACAAGGACCGCCTCCTCCTCTTCTCCCGTTACCTCCAGCAGCTCGTGATGGAGTCCCTCGGCAAGGAGCACGACCTCAAGGGCAACGTCGTCAACCAGGGCATCGCCGTCTACGGCAACAAGGGCTCCACCGACCAGCACGCCTACGTCCAGCAACTCCGTGACGGCGTGAACAATTTCTTCGTCACCTTCATCGAGGTCCTCCGCGACCGCGACGCCAAATCGTCCCTCGAAGTCGAGCCCGGCATCACCGCCGGCGACTATCTCCAAGGCTTCTACCTCGGCACCCGCGACGCGCTCTCCGAGAAGGATCGCTCCTCGGTCACCATTACCTTGCGCGACGTCTCCGCCCGCTCGCTCGGGATGTTGATCGCC
>JBDNFZ010000697.1:0-4896 GCA_041689555.1 Opitutaceae bacterium
AAGCTGCGGCCGCGGCCGCCGCTCGCGGCACTGGCGAAGCGCATGCTGTCGACGGTTACGGTGTTGAGATTGGAGGCGATGCCGCGGACGCGGATCGAGCGGGCATCCTGACCGGCGTAGTCGATATAGACGCCGGGGACGTTCTTTAGGAGTTCGCCGATGTTGCCGCTGCTGACGTTCTGATACTCGTCGGTGGCGATGATGCCCTTGATGCCGGCGGCGCTGCGTTGGCGGGCGATGGCGGCGGACCGCCCCTCGCGTTCACCGGCGACGACGAACCTATCGAGTTTGTAAGCGGCCGCTTCGAGGGAGGCGTTGGCTACGAAAGTGGCACCGGGAGCAACGACAACCTCCTGTTGCACAAGCCCGAGGCCGACGTAGGAAAACTCAAGGGTGTGCTTGCCGCTCGGAACGGAATAGAGGCTGTAGCGGCCCTCGTAATTGGTGACGGCTTCGGTCTTGGTGCCGTCGAGACGTATTTCTACGCCTTGAAGGTAGCGACCAGTGGAGCGGCTATCGACGACGCCGGTAATGGTGCCGGTTGACGCGGAAGGTTGAGCCGGGGTGACGCTGGTGACAGCGAGCCAGCCGGCGAAAAACGTAAGGATGCGGGAAGTTTTCAAAGTAGAATTCGGTTTGGGAATGGGATTAGGAGGAGCGGTTTGAGGAGCGGTCGGGGGTGGCTCGGGCGGGGGCGCTCGCGAGGGCCGGTTCAATGTAATCGAAATTGCTTTCGTGCTGGCGTCTTGCCGGGCCCGCAGAGGCGTTGCCGCCAACATCTGATTGAGGCCCACCAGAGGGACGAATTCGCCTACGATCGTTTGCGTTGTGAGGCCCGAGACATCATCCGCGGAATAGAGCAGTTGCGCGTGAGACTGGGCAGCGAAGCGCTTGAGCGCTGTCTTGGCATCACCTGCCGGAATATCGAATGAGCGGGAAGCCGACTCGGACGCGGCTGAGGTTGCCGGCAGCAGCAGGCTCATTCCTACGAGAATCCCAAGCGAAGCGCCCACCTGCGCCGAGGAACGGCGACGGCGGGCAAAACGGCGCTGAGGGGGGCGGTTCATGTCCGAGATCGGGGTAGGGGTGGGACCTGCACAGGCCGGGTCTCCGGAGTAGACGGACGGAGCTCCCACAACTATTAGAAGAAACTTCCAAAAAACTCCGACGTAGCCTGCGGCTCGGTGAGCGAGTGAGCGGCAATGGTCGGCGAGCCTCGGCCAACCCCCCGATATAGCCATGATCCTGCGCACCATCAGGCAGGACAGATTCGGCGGCGCAGAATTTTGCCGGCCGCCGAGCAATGCTGGGTCTCGGGGGTCGAGCGGTCGGCGGGACCCTTCGCAGCGGTCCACGAGAAGGCTGAACTCAGCGGGCAACACTCAACCGGATCTCTCGTTCGCTGCGCTGTGAAACGACACCGAAGTCATCCTCCAGGAGACGCACAAAGGGCTCTAGGCCGTCGGGGCGAAAAGAGCCGCTGAAACGTCGGGAGGCGAGTGCAGTGTCGCCGATCACGAGCTGGCGTTGGTTATAGCGGTTGAACTCGGTCACGACATCGGTGAGCGGGGCGTCGTCGAATTCGAGGCGGCGCTCCTGCCAAGCGAGGGCGCGTTGGGAGGCAGCCGGAGAAACGGCCTCGATTTTTGCAACAGCGGCTGCGGTCACGGGCACGACGGCCCGTTCGCCGGCTACGAGCAAGAGCGTCTCGGGGGGGAGCGCGGCGGAAGCGGTAGGCAGCAAGGACCGGCTGCCCTCGTTTTGGTCCACGCGAACGCGACCCTCGGTGACGAGGACTTCGACGGAGGCTGCGTTTTGGCGGACGTTGAAGGCGGTGCCGACGGCACGCACCGAGACGGGACCGGACGTGACGATGAAAGGACGCGCAGGGTCTTTGGTGACGTTGAAGAAGACTTCGCCACGCACCACGCGCACGCGACGAGCTTGCGGCGTAAAATCGGTATCGATGGCTGAGTCGGTGTTGAGTTGAGCGACGGAGCCGTCGGGTAGATCGAATTTCTGGAAGGCGCCAATCACGGTTTCGGCGGTGTGCGCCGGTCCGCGCGTTTGGGTAATGAGAATGAAGGCGATGGCGGCGGCGGCGGCGAACGCGACGCTCGTCCACGCCCAAGCGCGGTGTCGACGATTGCGAGCGCGAGGAGCGAGCAGATCGGCGTCGGGGGAGAGGGGGCTTGCGGTGGCTGCGGGGACGGCGCCCAAGCGGTCGAAATTCTTCCAGACGCTTTCAAGTTCGGCGAAGACGGCGGCGTGGTGCGCGTCCTCTTGGAGCCAGTGCATGAACTCGGCGGTCTCGGCGGCGGTGAGGCCGCGATCGCGCAGGCCGAGCCACGCCGCAGCGGTGGCCTCGATGACCTCGGGATTGGAATGGGAATCAGAACCGGAAGGGACCGAGCTCATGGCTTACCTCCCGTGGTGAGGCCGCGGTCGCGGAGATAATCCCGGAGCCGGATCACGCCGATCGCGATCTGTGCGTTGACGGTATTTTCGGCGATTCCCATCTGCTGCGCGATGTCGCGGTGCGACAGGCCGTGGAGCTTGCGGAGGGTCAGCACGCGGCGGCAGCGTTCGGGGAGGGCTTGGATGGCCTCGGCGAGGAGTTGGAGTTCTTGATCATGACAGACGGCCTCGGCGATTCCGGGCCTGTCTTCAAAGACGGGCAGGAGCTCGATTTCTGCTATGCCGTCGATGGCGACAATTTTACGGCGGCGAAAAATATCGAAGGCGGCGTTGCGCGCCGTGGTAAAAAGATAGGCCTTGGCGGAACGAAGCGGGGCCTGCTCGCGGGCTTGGAGCAGGCGCGCGTAGGTCTCCTGCACGAGGTCGTCGATATCGAGGTGTGCGGAAAATTTCGCGCGAAGGTAGGCGCGCAGCTCCGGTTCGTGAGGCTGAACTTCTTCGGCAAACCAGCGGTTTGTTTCGGGATCCGACGGGGGCATGGGGTGGCGGGAGGATTTACGGCCGGCGAGCCGGAAAGCAAGCCGGGTGATAAATGGGACTGGGGCGTTGCGGAGGGGATGCCCGCGAAAAACGCCGAAGGTGCGGGAGATTCGGGAGGGATTCGGACGGGAGGTTCGGCGTAAAAAGCACAAAGGGGCCAAGGCTGCGGCGGAGGTGGCAGTGCGCCTATAGGCGCGCGGGAGACGTGGACGGAGGAGGGAGTATCTTTGTGTTTTTGGTGGTTAAGAAATACGGGTTGGCGTGGAAGCGAGGGCGGGTGGGGCAGTGGTTTTTACAGAGCGAGCGGGCCAGTCGTAGGAGCAAATTTATTTGCGAGGATCGGGAGGCGGGGCGGGGGGCGTGGATCACGCCGGAGGGGGGATCTGCGCGTGGGCGCGGATCGCAAATGAATTTGCTCCTACGGTGTGGCGGTAAATTTGCGCCATGTGGCCATGCAGAGGGTGAGGGCGGCGCGGGGCTCGAGCTTGATGTTGTAGCTTTGGACGCCGACGGCGTGGAGTTGGCGCGCGGAGTTGCCGAGGTCGTCGCGATGTGGCGGCAATCTACAGCGAAAGCTTGGCATGGCGGACACCTCGAACCAACTTCCTGACGTGAACTTCCTTGAACGCATCACCGTCGATCCCGAACAATGCGGGGGAAAGCCGTGCATCCGTGGGCTGCGGATTCGGGTGAAGGATGTTTTGGAGATGCTGGGGTCGGGTATGACCGAGGCGGATATCTTGGCGGAGTTTCCTTATCTGGAGGCGGACGACATCCGCGCGTCTCAACTCTACGCCGCCCGGTTGACGGATCACACGGTGTTACGCTCGGCGTGAGGCGGCTCACATGCGCTTCCTGATCGACGCGCAACTCCCGCCTTCTCTGGCGATGACTCTCCGGGAGCAGACATTGGAAGCCGCCCATTTTCAGGAACTATTTCCACCCCACGCGCGCGATCAGGCTATCTGGTCGCTCGCCTTAAAAGAAGGCTACGTGCTCGTGACCAAGGATGAAGATTTCGTCGAGTGGTCGCGATTGCGGCAACCGGCCCCGGCCGTGCTTTGGCTGCGCCTCGGGAATCTTAAGAGGACAGAGTTGCGCGCGAAACTTTCGCCGCTCGTGCCTGAACTTCTGCGGCGCCTTGAGGCCGGGGAAACGCTCATCGAGGTTTTCTGAGAACCGGGCGATTGCTCGGCCGGAACTTTCAGACAATAGGCCCGCGAAAAGCGCTAAAAGCGCGAAAGTGTCGGAGGGAGTCCGGAGGGGTGTTTTGGCCACAAAAAACCAAAGGGGCGCTGGCTGCGGCGGAGAGGGCGGTGCGCCTATAGGCGCGCGGGAGGCTTGAACGGAGAGGGAGTATCTTTGTGTTTTTTGTGGCTAAAAAATCTGGATCGGGGCGGAAGCGATGGCGGGTGGGTGGTGGTTTTTTCAGAGCGGACGGAATAGGCGTAGGAGCAAATTTATTTGCGAGGATCGGGAGGCTTGGGCGCGGGCTCTTGCGCGTGGGCTTGGGCGTGGATCGCGGCGCGGGCTCTTGCGCGTGGGCGTGGATCGCAAATGAATTTGCTCCTACGGGGTTGCGGTGAATTTCCGCCATGCGGTGATGCGGCGGGTAAGGGCGGCGCGGGGGTCGAGCTTGATGTTGTGGCCTTGGAAGCCGAGAGGGCCGGCGGAACCGACGGCGCGGAGTGGGGCGAAAGATCCGAAAGAAATTCGGAGAGGAGTGTTGGCCACAAAAAACACGAAGGGGCGCTGACTGCGGCGGGGGTCGCAGTGCGCCTATAGGCGCGCGGGAGGCTTGAACCCGAACGCCGAAGTTGGCGCGTAATTTCACGCAAAAGCGGGTGCGAATCCGGCCGAGTCTGGCGAGGGAGGCGCGGCGGCGAGGAGAGCTGACGGCACGGAATTCAACTTCGGCGGAGTTGACATTTTCCACGT
>JBDNFZ010000698.1:0-2392 GCA_041689555.1 Opitutaceae bacterium
TCGGCCTGCCAGCGCCGCAGAGGACACCTTAAAACCCTTACCGCTTGCCCGTCTTATCCCTTGGACCTTACCAAGCCGAGCTTCGCTCCGTCGCTTCCCGAGTAAAAGCAACTGCGACTAATTCAACCGATTGAGGCCGCATAGGAGCGGATGCTGGTCTTTTGGGCTTAGCTGTCGGAACGATGCCGTTGCCCGCGAAATTCGCGAAGGAGCGGCGGTTTGAATCCGCAGTGTAGAAGCGAGTTCTGGTCGTTCTCGTAGGGCGGGGCCAAGGGGGCGGGGCCAAGCGGTCGGCTTTGTGGCTTGTGGTTGGCAACGTCGCGCAACGATTTGGAGCGAACGGGCGGGTCAGTGGTCAGAGGACGGAGGGCGGAGGGTGCTGAAGTTGGAACCCCGAGACCGGAGGCCGGAGGTTTTGGCTTACACCGTTCGGGTCTCGGGTTTCGTGCTCCCGGATCCCCGCCCTCCCCACATCGATCCGCCCGCGCCCCGCACGCCACCGCGCACCTTGACACCGGTTCCGGTGTGCTACTCCTGTGCCTCATGGCCGCCACCCGGACCACCACCATCCGGCTCGCCCCCGCCGCCAAGCGCCGCATCGTTGCCGCCGCCCGCCGCGCCGGCGTGAGCCCCGCCAAGTTCATCGCCACCGCCGCCCTCGCCCGCGCCACGGCCGTGCCGGACGATACCAAGCTCGCCCGCCTTGAGCGCGTCGCCGCCGCCCTCCACGCCGCCGTGGCCGATGAGATCGACTTCCGTATCGCCGATACCCGCTGGCGGCATCACCTCGCCCACAAGACCCGCCTGCTCTCCGGCGAGGAGGCGTGGCGTGAGCCGGGACTACCGAATTGAACCGGCGGCGCTGCGCGATCTTCGCGATCTCGGCCCCTCCGCGATCACGGAAGTCCGCCGCTACTTGGATGAACGCATCCGCGGCGCGACCGATCCCGCCGCCTTCGGCAAACCCCTGCGCGGCGACAGGCATGGTTTTCGGCACTGCCGCGTGCGCGATCGGCGACTGCTCTGGAAGCTGGAAAACTCCGTGCTCATCGTCGTCGTTGTCGCCGTCGGCCTCCGGTCGACCGTCTACGACCCCTGACCCGGCCCCGAGCCGCGTTCGTTCTTCGCGACCTCAGCCGCCGACAAGGCCGACATCCTCACCATCGGCCGGTATCTCCAACCCACCCCGCAACACCTCATGGTCGCGCGCCGGGAGACCCCGAGGGCGTCGGCCTTTACGGTTTGTCGTAATGCGTCCGAAACCCAACCCGGGCTAACCGCGTGGGGCCTTTCTTCCCGGCCGTTCCCGACCCGACTCCCACCCCTCACCCGCCAGTCCACGCACTCGCCCCCTACCCTCGCGCCCGCTTCGGACTCGCCCTCCTGCGCCTCGCACGCATTTTCCGACATCCCCCCGACGCATGCCTCATCCCGCCCGCCGCCTCGCCCTGTCCGTCGCTCTCCTCGTTTCCAACGTTCTCCTCACTTCCGCGCTCTCGGCGGCCGAGGCGACCGTCACGCTCGATCGGGTCGTCGTCACGCCCAGCCGCTTCGGCATCGGCACGCAGGCCGCCCCGCGCGCCGCCACGCTCACCGGCGCCGAACTCGAGACCCTGCCCCAGATCGGCAACGACCTTTACCGCGCCATCGCCCGCCTGCCCGGCCTCGCGGTCGACGATTTTAGCGCCCGCTTCTGGGTGCGCGGCGCGCCGCACGGGCAACTGCTCGCGCGTCTCGACGGCGTCGATCTCGTCGAGCCGTTTCACCTGAAGGACGTCGACGGCGCCCTCTCCATCGTCGATCCCGGCATCATCGCCCGGCTTGATCTCACCACCGGTGGCTTCACGGCGGAGTTCGGCGACCGGCTCGCCGGCGTGCTCACCCTCGACACCCGGTCTCCCTCCGCCCGCCGCACCGCGCTCGAGCTGAGCCTCACCGGCGTGGGCGCGCGCACCCAGGGTGTCTTTGCGCGGAACCGCGGACGCTGGCTCGCCTCCGCACGCCGCGGCTACCCCGACGTGGCCCTGCGCGTCGCCGGTCGTGACGACGACGTCACGCCGCGCTACTACGATCTCACCGGCAAACTCGAATACCAACTCGCCCCCGGCCACCTCCTCTCCGCCCACGTCCTCCACGCCGGCGACACGCTCACCTACAAACGCACCGGCGATCCCTCCCTCGCGAGCAGCTACGACAGCGATTACGCATGGACGCGCTGGCTCGCCACGCCGTCGCCCGGCGTGAGCGGCGAAACCGTGCTCTCCTTCACGCGCCTCGCCTGGGCGCGCACCGGCACCGGCGCGCTCGATGGGTTTCCATTTTCCCTCCGTGATCGCCGCCGGCTGAACGTCGGCGGCATCCGCAGCGACTGGAGCGTCGCCACCGGCGAAAA
>JBDNFZ010000699.1:0-4251 GCA_041689555.1 Opitutaceae bacterium
GATGGTGGTCGAGCACGACGGCGTGCGTTGCATGGATCAGCGCGGCAACGGGGCGTGCGTGGCGTTGGATGCGGTGACGAAGCTGTGCTCAATCTATGAGCAGAGGCCGCAGACGTGCCGGGATTTTAACCGGGGCGAGGCATTGTGTCGGCGCGTGGTGGGCATGGGGTGAGGAGCGGAGTCCGACCGGCGGTCGGGCCGACAGTCAGAAAAGCAGCAGCGTCGAGTCGGACGTTGGGTGCTGGCGCGGCGCCGGGACGGAAAGCGGGCGCAAAAAAGGCGGGGAGTTTTGCTCCCCGCCCAAAGTTGTTCGAGAAACCAACTTTGATTAGCGGAAGGAACCGGTGCGGTTGAGCGTGTAGGTGAAGAAGATTGAACGGCGGTCGCCGAGGAGGCGATTGGCGCGGAGGTAATCGACGTCGAAGAGGTTGTTCACGTTGACCGCGACGGTGTGGTCGTAACGGGACTTGCCGGGGAGTTTGTAGCGGGCACCGAAGCTCCAGAGCGTGTAGGAAGGCACGCGAAGGTTCCATTGGCGGGTCGAACGGGTGACGACGCGCGCGCCGGTGCCGGGAGTCGTGACGTAGGTATCGCCGGCGATGGGACTTTCGGTGGGGGTCGCGGCGACATAGGTCACGCCGAGATTCATGGAAAGCCCGCGCAGCGCGGAGGACGCGGGCGTATATTTGACGTAGGCGCCGCCGTTTTCAGGGGCGACGTTTTGCACGCGGCGGCCGATCGCGGCGGGGAAGGCGCTGCCGAAATCGGTAAAGATCGAGTAGACGTTGCCGTAGCTGCCGCCGACATTGAACTCGTTGTTGATATTCCAATTCACGTCCGCCTCGTAGCCACGCACGAGTTGATCGCCGTCGCGACGGGTTACCTGAACGAAATTACCAGAGCCGAGCGGTGTCTCCACGATTTCGGTGACGGAGACGTTGTTGCGGATCGCGTAGAAACCGCTGACCGTGAAGTTGAGGCGGTCGCCGAACAGGGCGCCCTTGAAGCCGTAGTCGTAGCCGTTCGCGACCTCGGCCTTGTATTCCGCACTCGCGACGGTTGCGGTCGCTTCCGACTGAGGGACAAAGTAGCTCTCGCTGTAGTTGGCAAAGACCCGGATGGCGGAATTGAGTTTATAGTTCACGCCGAAGTTGGGTTTGAAAGCGGTGAGCGTCCGGTCGATCATCTGGCCGACGGCGAACGTGGCGGGGATGGGCACAAATTCGCGGTGGCGGAAACGGACTTGGTCGAAACGGCCGCCAGCATAAGCGAGGAGGCGGCCTTCAAACAAGGCGGTCTGTTGGCGGATGATGCCGCCGAAAACCGTCACGCGTTGTTTTCGGATGCGGGTGGCGATTTCCTGGCCCCACTGAAACTGCTTGGGAAAATAGGAAATCGGACCGGTGGGTTCGAGGGTGGCGGGGTCGAGGGTCACGGTGCGGACGGCGTTCCAAGCGATGATGTCGGGATTGGAGGCGGCGGCAAAACTGCGGGCCGGATCCCACCGGTAGTAGTCGTTGAAATCGGCGGCAACGAGGGTGCGGTGCTCGAGTTTGCGGTTGTTGGTGTAGTAGTGGGCGAGGAGGTCGGCCTGGAGACCGCCGCCGTCCTCGAAGATCAGGCCCTTGCTCGGCGTCGCCCCGCGGGAAGAGGTGACGCGGGTGGTGGCGAGGACGGGATTGACGTTGATCGCGCCCCAGCCGGTATTTTGGTTATAATCCCAACGGCGGACGAGGTAGTAATTGGCGGCGGCGCGGACGCTGAACACGTCGTTAAAGCGCTTGTCGAAGTTGGCCGTGAGCCCGGAGTAGCCACGGTTGAGTTCGCTGTTGGGGCCGTAGGGATTGTATTTCGCGAGATTTCTAGCGTAGCCGACGGCGACATCGTCGTTGAGATCGGCGGTCCCCTTGAGGTAGAGGACGAGGGGGGCGGAGTTGGTGGGGGCCAGGCGCCTTTGTAGAAGATACTCTGCGGCGAAGAGCAGATTGGAGCCGTCGTTGAACGTATGCTTGAGGGCGCCGTAGTATTCTTGGTTACGATTGCGGGAGTATTCTTGGTCGAAATCGCGCTGATAATGGCTGGCGGTGACGATGTAGGAGGTCTTGCCGAGGGCGGTTTGGGCTACCGGTCCGGTGGCCTCGAGGTTGAGGCGCTGGGTGCCGTAAGCGCCGAAATTATAGGAAAGCTTTTGGGAGGCGCGATCCTTGGGGGCTTTGGAGATCATATTGATCATGCCGCCCGGGGAGGAGCGTCCGTAGATGGCGGCGTTGGAGCCCTTGATGATCTCCATACGGTCGATGTTGCTGGAGCCGTAGCGACCGAGGCGGAAGAAACCGTCGCGGAGTTGGAAGCTGGAACTGAAACCGCGAAGATTAAAGCTACCGCCGATATCGAGGCCGGTGAAACTGCCGATCTGCACGATGTTATCCGCGAGTTCGAAGATGCCGAAGTCCTCGAAGAACTCGCTGGTGAGGACGTTGACGGTGTAGGGGAGGTCGACGATCTTGGTGGCGACGCGGGAGCCCGTCATCGTCTCGGAGGGAGCGTAGCCGCGGTTGGGCTCGGATCTGACGGAGAATTCGGAAAGGCGAATGACGTCCTCAGCGGGGGTCTGGGAGGGAGAAGGCGCGGGGGCGGTTTGGGCGAGCACGCAGGTGGCGGTCGCGAGGAGGGTGAGGCAGAGTTTGGAGACGAGGGTTCGGGTGTGCATACGTGGGTTGTTGGTTGGGCGCGGAGGGGAAGGTTGGCACGAAGGTTAGTCGGCACCGCAGGGTTGATAGTTATCAAAGGGCCGCTGCTGTCCAGCCCGCAGCGGAAGTTTCTGAAGCGCGGGTGCTGGCGGGCGGCCGGGGCGTTCAGCCAACAATGCGGTTGCCCGCGAAACACGCGAAAGGCCGCGAATAAAAAAAACGGTTCAGAACGTCCAACGGCGGCCGAGGCGGAAGACGAGGCCGTCGTAGCCGCCGTTAACGCCGAAGAGGCCGCCGTGGGAGAGGTGCAGCCAGCGGAGGCCGGCGATCCACTCGTTAGCTGCGCGGGGTGCGTTCGACCATTCGAAGCCGCCGGTGAGGGCGAAGCTGAGGTGGGAGCCGTTGGCGGGGAGGCTGGCGGTGGCGTAGTTGAGGCCGAGCTCGAACTCGGCGCGGAGGGCACCGGCGGGAAGGCGGAGCGGCAGGCGCCAGAGAGTCTGGCGGCCGGCGTTGAAGAGGAGGCCGTCCCCGCCGCGGTCAAAGACGCGGTTGGTGCCGCGGTCGAGGTTGTCGCGGACGACGGCGTAACCGAGGCCGGCGGTCCAGCGGGTCTCGTCGGCGCAGAGCCAGCGCGCGACGGGATCGGGGGCGGCGGGCCAAGCGAGGGTGAGAGAGAAAGGCAGGCCCTCCGAGGAGATATCCCAGAGCGGGCCGTTGAAAATCACGAGCGGGGCACGCGCGGGTGCGGGGACGGTGGGGAGCGGTTGGGCGGAGAGCGCGGGTGCGGCGAGGAGGAGGAGAAGGACGCCGGTGATGAAAGCCAGCGGAGCAGCGGTGGTGCGGGGCGAGGTCATGGCGGTGACCGGGAAAGAGAGCGGGAAACGCTAGCGTTTCAACATCTGCTCGCGGCGGACCTTAAACTCGGTGCCGGGTTTCCATTCGGGCCAGGCGGGCGAGTTGGCGACGCGCAGGCCGAGGGCGAGGAGGAAGGCGGTGTTTTGCGCGGCTCCCTCCATCGTCCAATCGGGGCGGACCTCGTCGGTGACTTTGTGGTAGTCGTGGAGCAGGTAGGAGTCTCGAAGTTTCGCGCCGTAGTCGGCGGGCTGGCCAATGAAGTCGAGGCCGGAGCGGGTGAAGAAGGCGGGGACACCGGCCTTGGCGAACTCGAAGTGGTCGCTGCGGTAGTAGTAGCCCTTGGCGGCGTCGGTGTCGGGGCGGAGGACGCGGCCCTGCTCGCGGGCAATTTCGGCCGCGAGGTCGTCGAGGGTGGACGGGTTTTGCCCGACGATCTCGAGGTCGCGGGTGGGTCCGTAGGCGCCGTTGGCGTCGAGGGGTTCGAGGTTGATGGCGGCGAGGGTGCGGGCGAGCGGGTAGAGCGGACGCTCGACATAGGAGGGGGAGCCGGGAGGGCCTTTCTCCGCGGCGGTGGGCGAGAGGAAGAGGAGGGAACGGGCGGGGCGGGCGGCGACGGGCAGGGCGACGGCGGCGCGGGCGAGCTCGAGGAGCATGGCGACGGCGATGGCGTTGTCGGCGGCGCCGTTGAGAATCTGATCGCCGGCGA
>JBDNFZ010000700.1:0-3386 GCA_041689555.1 Opitutaceae bacterium
CCGGTTATTACCAGCGCCACGACCGCCAGCGTCGCGGTCAACGCCGCGTTCAGCTACACGATCACGGCGACCAACACCGCCACCGCGTTTGCCGTCTCGGGACTTCCCCTCGGCCTCACGCTCGACCCCACCACCGGTGCCATCACCGGCACGCCCACCGTGGCCGGCTCCTACGCGGTGACCCTCACGGCGACTAACGGCGCCGGCACCAGTGCGCCCGTCAACCTCAGTCTCACGGTCGGCACGCTCTCCTCCATCACGAGCGCGACCACTTCCCTCGGTGCCGTCGGCATTGTTTACGGCGGTTATACCGTCACTTCCACCGTCGTCAGCCCCGCGGTCACCAGCTTCAACATCAGCGGCCTGCCCGCCGGTCTCTCCGCCAACACCACCACCGGAGCCATCATCGGCACGCCGACCATCGCCGGCATTTACTCCGTTTCGCTCAGCGCCAACAACGCCACCGGCACCGGTCCGGTCGCTCTCCTCACTCTCACCATCGGCAACCGCCCCGCGATCACGAGCCTCCTGATCGCCTCCGGCACCGTCGGCACGGCGTTTAACTACAGCATCGCCGCCAGTTTCACGCCCACCAGTTACGCCGCCACCGGCCTGCCCGGCGGCCTCGCCGCCAACCCCGCCACCGGTGCCATCACCGGCACACCCACAAGCTCCGGCACCTTGGCCGTCAGCCTCACTGCCACCAACGCCTTCGGCACCGGCACCGCCTCTACGCTTTCCCTCACGATCGCTCCTGCGCCCGTGAGCGGTGATGGCGGCGGTGGCGGCTTCGGCTCCGCTCCCCCTGTCACAACGAATCCGGCCGACCAGACCGTGGTCGAAGGCAGCCCCGCCGCCTTCACTGTCGTGGCGACCGGCACCGGCCCGCTCACTTACCAGTGGCGCAAGGACCTCGTCGCCCTCTCCGGCGCGACCGCTGCGACCCTCACTCTCACTGGCGTGAAACTCACCGATGCCGGCAACTATTCCGTCCTCGTTTCCAATGCCGCCGGCACCACCACCAGCGGCAGCGCGATCCTCACGGTCCTCGCCTTCACCACGCCGCCGACGCTCACCGCGCAGCCCGCGAGCCTCGTGATTCCGCCCGGCAACACCGCGACCTTCACCGTCGCCGCCTCCGGCACCGCGCCTCTCAGTTACCAATGGCGCAGGAACGGGGCTATTATCACGGGAGCCACCAGCGCCACCCTCACCATCGTCGGGGCCCAAGTCTCCGACAACGGCACCTACACCGTCACCGTCACCAATTCGCTCGGCACCACCACCAGCACCGCCGCGACCCTCGCGGTGGACTCCGGTGCCGTCGCCCCGACCATCGTCACCCAACCTGCGACGCAGACCGCCAACCTCGGCGGCAACGTCACCTTCACCGTTACCGCCGCCGGCACTGCGCCGCTCACCTATCAGTGGAAGAAGGACGGCGTGGCCATCGCCGGTGCGACCAGTGCCACCCTCACGCTGACGAACGTCCAAGGCTCCGACTCCGGCGCCTACAGCGTCACCGTCACGAGCACCGCCGGCACGGTTACGTCCAACGCCGCCACCCTCACCGTTCCGTCCTCCCGCCTCGCCAACGTCTCCGTGCGCAGCGTCGCCGGCACCGGCGACCAGACCCTCATCGTCGGTCTCGTCGTCGGTGGCACCGGCACCAAACAGGTGCTCGTCCGCGGTATCGGCCCCGGCCTCACGCAGTTCGGTCTCACCGGAGCCCTGGCCGATCCGCAGCTCCGCCTCTTCAGCGCCGCCGGTGTCCAGACCAACCTGAACGATGATTGGGGTGGGGGAGCGACCCTCGCCAATGCCTTCACCTCGGTCGGCGCCTTCTCGCTGCCCGTGGCCTCGAAGGATGCGGCTCTTCTCGTGCCGCTTGCGGCTGGCGCCTATACGACTCAGGTCACCGCCACGAGTGGCACCGGGGTCGCACTCCTCGAAGCCTATGATTCCGATGCGACGCCCACCACGGCGCGCCTCGTTAACATCTCGGCCCGCGCGCAAGTCGGCACCGGCGACAACATCCTCATCGTTGGCTTCGTCATCACCGGCAGCGCCCCCAAGACCGTCCTGCTCCGCGCCATCGGTCCCAGCCTCACCCAGTTTGGTGTCGGCGGCGTCCTCGCTGATCCGCAAGTCCGCCTCTTCAACGCCGCCGGCGTGTCGACCAACGTCAACGACGACTGGGCCGGCACCGCCGCGCTCACCGCCGCCTTCGCGCAGACCGGAGCCTTCGCTCTCCCCGCCGCTTCGAAAGACGCCGCGCTCCTCGTCACCCTCCCGCCCGGCGCCTACACCGCCCAAGTCTCGGGGGTGAACAACACCACCGGCGTCGCCCTCGTGGAAGTCTACGAGGCCCCCTGAGGTCCCCAAGCCAGAGCTTCCCTTTCCCTATGAATACACTGCACTCCATCCGTTCACTCGCTGTCGCCGCGCTCGTTTTCGGAGCCGCCGCGCTCGGCTTTGCCCAGACCGCTTCCTTCACGGCCGATACCTCTTCCCTCGCCGCCGGCGGGGGTTTTCTCTCCTTTGTTGCCACGGCGACTTACGAGGGCCAACCCGGTGCCGTGGGCTGGTCGATTGAGCTGCCGAAGGACTGGTCCCTCGTCAGTGTTTCCGGCGCCAACCTTCCCGGCATTGCGTCGGAGCCCGGCAGTTCGGGCGCGCTGGAATTTGCCTACATTACGATTCCCGCCGATCGCGCCGAGTTCAGGCTGGTCGTCCGTTATCCCGCCGGCACCATGGCCGCGAAAATCGGCCCCACCGTGCTGATTCGTGCCAATGGCAAACTCATTACCCTGGCGCCGTCGCCGGTGGAATTTGCAAGGAGGTGAGCAAGCTCCACGCCTCATGCGCCGTGGGCCCGACTCGGGGCGACCTTCGCGGAAAGCCGCTCCCACGGGTCGGCCGTTCCCTTTGGGCAGCTCCGCACCGGCGGGGTAATGCCATTTACGCCGCGCTTTGAGATTTTTGTCGGGCCGCCGCTCGCCAGCGCGGCTCGGCCCGGCCACAAGGGCCGGCCCGATCCTTCCCAAGGCGATTCGTAATCGTCTAAGTTTTCGTCACTGCTCAGGCCCAGGCGCGCTCGTGCCCAACGCGACGGGGGATTGCTGGTCCGGGGAGCACCCGCGTCTCGCGGGTCGGTTCGGGCGTCCTCGCCCGAACCCCTCCGACGCGGCCACCGCCCGCTGGGAGCGATGCTCCTCCTCGGCCCCGGCGAGACGCCGGTGATCTCAATCGTTGCATAAGTTCGTGCGCTTATAGTCAGGCCGCGTATTTCGTGTCGTGGAGCTGAAAAAATGACTGGACCAAACCGACGCTGCGTTGGATGGAGCGCATGATATTCGAGACGGCGTGTTTCATCTCCCGTTTGC
>JBDNFZ010000701.1:0-2434 GCA_041689555.1 Opitutaceae bacterium
GCGCTCCGCCCAAACAACACCAGCCGCGTCGCATCCAAGCCCAGCGCCCCGGCGTGCGCCTTCAAGTAGGCCAGCGCCGCCCGCGTGTCCTCACGCTGTGCCGGCCAGGGGAACTTCGGCGCCAATCGGTAGTTGATCGCCGCGACCGCGTAGCCCTGTCCCGCCAGCCAGTGGTTGAACCCCGCCAACTGTCCCCGGTCCCCGCTGTCCCAACCGCCGCCGTGAATCACGATCACGCAGGGTGCCGCCGGCCGCGCTCCCACCGCCCGAAAAAAATCCAACTTCAATCCCGGCGCATACTCGTGCGTCTCCGCCGGCACGGACGCGGGTGCGGCGCCGAAGAATCCCGCCACGGAAAAGGCCGCTTTTGGCTCAACGTTCCCGCCAAACGCCGCCGCCAGCTCCTCCGGTAACCCGCGCCCGATGCGCCCCGCCTCGAAACTCGGCCTCAGCAGCAACCCCGCCGCCAGCGCCAGCACCGCGCTCACCGCCCCGGCCCATACGTTGTGTTCGCCGCGCGCCGCCCACACCGCCGCTCCAAGGACGACGGCCGACAACGCGAGCCAGTGCCCGAATTCCCCCGCCAACAGCGCCAGCTTCCAATCGAGCCAATCCGGCGACCGCAACACGGTCAGCAAACCGAGCGCGAATAACGCCAGAGCCGATACGGACAAAAGCAGACGCGACATTCCCATAACTACGCCGAAAAGCCCCAATTGGGCGCACATGGCGAAAAAAATCTTCGCACCCCTTTCAGCTCCGCCTTCCGCTCAAAAAAATTACCCCGCCACCGCCAAATCGAGTGTCACGTATTACGTGACACTTTCCGCGTCGCCCATAGCCCGGTCGCGTTCTCCCGCCGCGTTCTCCCACTGATGCTCTGCGCTCAACAGCCCGCCTTCTTTCGCCCAATTCCGCCAACCCGAGTGTCACGTATTACGTGACACTTCCCGCGTCGCCTACAGCCCAGTCGCGTTCTCGCGCCGCGTTCCCCTTCTTCTTCACCGCGCTAAACAGCCGGCCCTTTTCCGCCCCATGCCGCCAACCCGAGTGTCACGTATTACGTGACACTTCCCTCGTCGCCTACAGCCCGGTCGCATTCTCCCGCCGCGTTCTCCCACTGATGCTCTGCGCTCAACAGCCCGCCTCCTTCCGCCTCATGCCGCCCTATGCCGCCAACCCGAGTGTCACGTATTACGTGACACTTCCCGCGTCGCCTACAGCCCGGTCGCGTCCTCCCGCCGCATCCCAAAGCTTCTCTTCCGCGCTTCCCGGCCAGCTTCCTTACGCCCCATGCGGCCAACCCGAGTGTCACGTATTACGTGACACTTTTTTGGAACGTCGTCCCGTCCGTTTTTGTCATTCCCCTGGCTCATGGGCGCCATTCCGCACGTCTTCGCTTCTACGCAGCTCCCTTCTTTAGCGGTTTCTTTCTTCGCAGTTCACTTCCGCCCGACATCCCCCAGTCTCCGCCCCCATGCGTCGCCTCGACCAACTCCTCGCCAATCTCGGCTACTGCTCCCGCAGCGAAGCCCGCGATCGGATCGACTCCGGCGCCGTCACCGTGCGCGGCGAGCCCGCCGACGGCCCATCCCAAAAAGCTCACGCCGCCGACGTCTGCGTCGACGGCGCACCCCTCGACCACCCCGACGGCCTCCTGCTCCTGCTCAACAAACCCCTCGGCCTCGTCTGCTCCCACGAACTCCGCGAAGGGCCCAATATCTACAGCCTTCTCCCCTTACGTTGGCAGCGCCGAAATCCCGTCGTCACGAGCATCGGCCGCCTCGATAAGGACACCTCCGGGCTGATTCTCCTCACCGACCAGAGCGCCCTCGTCCACCGTCTCACTTCGCCGAAGCACAAGGTCCCCAAACTCTACCGCGCCACTCTCGCCGCCGACGTCTCGCCCGCCCGCGCCGTCGAGATGGCCGCACTCTTTGCCGCCGGCACGCTGGTCCTCCCCGACGAAACTACGCCCTGCGCTCCCGCCGCCCTCAGCCTCATCTCCTCCCGCGAGGCCGAACTCACCCTCACCGAGGGCCGCTACCATCAGGTTCGCCGGATGTTCGCCACCCAGGGCCACGAAGTCCTCGCCCTCCACCGCTCTCGCTTCGGCGCGCTCGATCTG
This sequence comes from Opitutaceae bacterium, assembly GCA_041689555.1. GTDB lineage: Bacteria > Verrucomicrobiota > Verrucomicrobiia > Opitutales > Opitutaceae > Tous-C4FEB. The sequence continues at coordinate 2,129 of JBDNFZ010000701.1, forward strand.
GGCGACCTCAAGCCCGGCACGTGGCGCGAGCTTCCTTTGAACGCCTTCCCGTAGGAGCAAATTTATTTGCGATCCACGCCGCGGGTAAGCGATCGAGCGAGCCCCGCCGCGCCTCTCAAAATCCCTCGCAAATAAATTTGCTCCTACCCCCGCACCGCCGCCCTCCGCACCTTGCGCGCGCTGCCGCTCGACGCCTTCCCGTAGGAGCAAATTTATTTGCGATCCACGCTGCGGATAAGCGATCAAGCGAGCCTCGTCGCGCCTCTCAGTATCCCTCGCAAATAAATTTGCTCCTACCCCCGCACC
>JBDNFZ010000702.1:0-6751 GCA_041689555.1 Opitutaceae bacterium
GATCGAGCAGGTAAAGCAGTTCCGCGCTTTGCACAGCATGACCCCCGGTCACCCCGAGTTCCATGAAACCCCCGGAGTTGAATGCACCACCGGCCCCTTGGGCCAAGGCGTCGGCAACGCCGTGGGTATGGCGATGTCGGGTAAAATGGCCGCCGCCCGCTTCAACACCCCCGAGCACGCGATTTTTGACTATCATGTCGTCTGTCTCGCGGGCGACGGTTGCATGCAGGAAGGCGTCGCCATGGAGGCGGTCGCCTTTGCCGGTCACCAAAAGCTCGATAACTTGATTTTGTTTTACGACTCGAACGACGTCACTCTCGACGCGATGGCCGACAAGACCCAGAGCGAGAATACCGCCCAGCGTTTCAAGGCGATCGGCTGGGAGGTTCAGACCATCGACGGCCACGATCTCGCGGCGATTCTGAAGGCGTTCAACAAGGCGAAAAAAACCAAGTCCGAGAAGCCCCAGCTCATCATCGCCCGCACCGTCATCGGCAAGGGTATCGCCGAGGTCCAAGGCACGGCCAAAGGCCATGGCGAGGGCGGGGCGAAGTTCTCGGCGACGGCGCGCGCCTCGCTCGGCCTGCCGGCTGAGGAACATTTTTTCGTGAGCGATGACGTCCGCGCGTATTTTGCCGCACACAAGGCCCGCCTGATCCGCCAGTCGAACAGGTGGCACAAGACCTTGAAGGCTTGGCGTGTGGCCAACCCGGAGAAGTCCGCGCTGTTGGATTCCGCCGCGACGCATCCGAGCGCCGCCCACCTGGCCGCGAAAATCCCTCTTTTCGCATCGGACGTGAAACTCGGCGGCACCCGCGCGGCCGGACGGGACGTGCTCCAACCCCTCGCCGCCGAACTCCCGCTCCTCATCGGCGGCAGCGCCGATCTTTACGGCTCCACGCTCAACCTCATCAACGGCGCCGCCGACTTCGATCCGGCCCACCGCGAAGGCCGCAACATCCGCTTTGGCATCCGCGAACACGGGATGGCCGCCATCGCCAACGGCGTCGCTTACGACGGCATTTTCCGCCCGAGCATCGCCACGTTCTTGGTCTTCGCCGACTACTCACGGCCGGCGATGCGGATCGCCGCGCTCTCAAAGCTTCCGGTGATCTACATCTACACCCATGATTCGATCGGCGTCGGCGAAGACGGCCCGACTCACCAACCGGTGGAGACCGTTTCCTCCCTGCGGCTGATTCCGAACTTCGATATCATCCGCCCGGCCGATCCCGAAGAAACCGCCGGGGCCTTCGCGGCCGCGCTGGAGCGGACGGACGGACCCACGCTCATCGCGCTCTCGCGGCAAGCCGTGCCGGTCCTCAACGACATTCCCCCGCATGTTCGCCGCGCCGGTGTTTTAAAGGGTGGCTATGTGGCGCTCCAGGAGACGGCCCCACTCAGCCACGTCCTGCTCTCAACCGGCAGCGAACTTCATCTCGCCCTAGACGCCGCGAAGGAGCTGGGAGCCGGCGTGCGGGTGGTTTCGCTGCCGTCGTTTTTACGCTTCGACCGCCAAACGGCCGAATACCGTGACAGCGTCCTGCCCCCGTCTTGTCGGGCCCGGGTGGCGGTCGAGGCCGGGGTGAGCGATCTTTGGCGCAAATACGTCGGTCTCGACGGTAAGGTAGTGGGCATTGATCGCTTCGGCATCAGTGCGCCGGCCCCGCTCGTTTACAAGGAATTGGGTATCACGGTTGAAGCGGTGATCGCCGCCGCTCGCAGCCTTTGATCCATCGTTTCTTTCTCACCGACCATCGCTCCGTCTGCCGGATTCAAACCTAGTCCGTTCACGCGGGAAAGTGGCTTTCATGTTACAACCAGGGGCGAAGACTTGCGTTTGTAGTTAGCCTCCTAACTATATCCGCTCTTCGTAATTTTCCAGCCGCCACCCGCCCAATGCCTCTCTTGCTTCTCAAGGAATTACCCCGCTACGAGTGTTTGCTCGCAGGCGCCAAAGAATTTCCTGATCTCGATCCCTCGGCTTGCGAGGTGTTCTTGCACCTTCTTCGAACGGGAGACGAGGTGTTCGGTGTGGCTGAGCGAAATCTCACCGACCATAATATTTCTCACGGTCGTTTCAGCGTGCTCATGTTGCTTTGGAATCCGGCGCACCGCCGCGTGATGCCCGCGAGCGCCGGTCCCTGCGTCCCCGGGCCGCGCACCCCGGCTGAACTGGCCGAAGCCGCCGGGGTGACCCGAGCGACTATGACGGGTTTGATCGACACCTTGGAGCGCGACGGCCTCGTGCGGCGGGAGCCCGACCCGGACGACCGTCGGATGATGTCGGTGCGTCTGACCGCCAAGGCGGACACACTGATGCAGACGATGCTACCCGACCATTTTCGCATCATGGCCCGGCTGATCTCACCCCTCTCCGAGCCCGAACGCACGACCCTCGTGAGCCTGCTTAACAAGATTCTCCAACACGCCTCGACCTTGTCCCCGGCCGGGGCTTTGCCGGTCGAGATTCAAGAGCCCGCGCTGAGGTGAACGTTTCCCCGCCGGATATCCCCAAATCATTTCGAACCGTTCGTTCACCATCTCTTTCTCATGATCAAGAAAATCACCACCTACGCGCTCACGATCCTCGGCCTCCTCGCCATCGTCGGTGCTCTCGCGGGCACAAAAATCCTTCAATTCTCGGCCATGGCCGCGGCCGGCGCGGCCTTCGCTCCGCCGCCCGAGGCGGTCACCGCCGCCCCGGTCACCGAGGCGGTTTGGGAGAACACCCTCACGGGTATCGGCTCCCTCGTCGCGGTGCAGGGCGTGACGGTTTCGACCGAACTCGCCAGCAAGGTCGTGGCCATCTCGTTCGAGTCCGGGGCCAAGGTGAAAGCCGGCGACATACTGATCCGGCAGGATACCACTACGGAGGAGGCGCAACTCGGCCAGTCCGAAGCAGGCCTCGCGCTCGCGACCATCAACCTTAAACGGAGCAAGGAATTACTGGCCGAGAAGACGGTTTCCCAGTCCGAGTTCGACGCTTCCGACGCGCAGTTCCGCCAGACCACCGCCGCCGTCGCCAATCTCCGCGCGCTCATCGCCAAGAAGACGATTCGCGCCCCGTTCGACGGCCGCTTGGGCCTGCGTCTGGTCAATCTCGGTCAGTCCCTGCGCGAGGGCGAGGCCATCGTCACGTTGCAGACGCTCGACCCGATCTACGTCAACTTTTCGCTCCCGCAGCAACGTCTCCCGTTCATCGCGGTCGGCGGCAAAATCCGCGTCAGCAGCGACGCGGTGACCGCCGGGGCCATCGAGGGAGCCATCACGGCGATCGCGCCGGAGGTCGATACCGCCACGCGCAACGTCCGCGTGCAGGCCACCCTCGCCAACGCCTCCGAGCACTATCGGCCGGGAATGTTCGCCAAGGTCACCGTGATCCTCCCCGCGACCGCCGCCAACCTCGTGATTCCTTCCACCGCGGTGCTCTACGCCCCCTATGGCGACTCGGTTTTCGTCATCGACGAAACGAAAAACGAGAAATCCGGCGTGATGGAGAAAATCCTCCGCCAACAATTCGTCCGTTTGGGGTCCGCCAAGGGTGATTTTGTCATCGTCAACGCCGGCTTGAAGGCCGGCGAGCAGATCGTGACGAGCGGCGCTTTCAAACTCCGTCCCGGCATGGCCGTCATCATCGACAACACGCTTGCGCCCAAGGCAGAGCTCGAGCCGAAACCCGTCGAGAGCTGATCCTTCCGATCCCGCGTTCCGCGATCCCCGCCCGACAGGGGTTCCCGCGCCGCATCGCCCACGCGCCTTCACCCAATGAAATCTTCCTTTACCGACCTCTTCATCAAACGCCCGGTCCTCGCGATCGTGGTCAATCTGGTGATCATCATCGCCGGTCTCCAAGCCTATCGCTCGCTCAACGTCCGCCAGTATCCCCGGAGCGACAACGCCACCGTCACCATCTCGACGGTCTACGTGGGGGCCAACGCCGAACTGGTCCGCGGCTTCATCACGACGCCGCTGGAGCGCGTTATCGCCGCCGCCGACGGCATCGATTACGTCGAGTCCAAGAGTCTCCAAGGCTTCTCGCTCATCACCGCCCGGCTGAAGCTCAACTACGAGCCGACCAAGGCCCTCGCCGAAATCAGCGCAAAGGTGAACCAGGTCCGCAGCGATCTCCCGCCCGCGGCCGAGGTGCCCTCGATCAGCGTGCAATCCGCCGACTCCCAGTTCGCCTCGGCCTACATCAGTTTCGCCTCGGAGATCCTGAACCAAAGCGAAATCACCGACTACCTCGTCCGCATCGTGCAACCGCGCCTCTCGGCCGTGCCGGGCGTGCAGCGCGCCGAGATTCTGGGCGCACGCACGTTTGCCATGCGCATCTGGCTCAAGCCCGAGATCATGGCGTCGCTCAATATCAGCCCGTCCCAAGTCCGCGCCGCTCTCGCCGCCAACAACTATCTCGCCGCCGTCGGCAACACCAAGGGCTCCCTCGTTCAGGTCAATTTGACCGCCAACACCGACCTGCGCTCGGCGGAGGAATTCAAGCGGCTCGTCGTGCGCCAGACCAACGACACCATCGTCCGTCTCGAGGACATCGCCGATGTCGTGCTGGGCTCGGAGGATTACGATTCCCGGGTGCGGCTCTCCGGTCAGACCGCCGTATTTTTGGGCATCTTCCCCCTCCCGCAGGCCAACACCGTCGACGTCGTCAAGCGCGTCCGCGCCGAACTCGAGGCGCTCAAAAAGGACCTCCCCAGCGGTCTCAGCGCTCGCATCGGCTACGACGCCTCCGAATACATCAGCAACGCCATCCGCGAGGTCAGCACCACGCTTGTCGAGACGCTTTTGATCGTCGTCGTCGTGATCTTCCTCTTCCTCGGCTCGTTCCGCTCGGTCCTCGTCCCGATCATGGCGATCCCCGTTTCCCTGATCGGCGGCATCTTTTTGATGCAGGTTTTCGGTTTCACCATCAACCTGCTCACGCTGCTCGCGATCGTGCTCTCGGTCGGTCTCGTCGTCGACGACGCGATCGTCGTCGTCGAGAACGTCGAGCGCCATCTCCGCGCCGGGCTCACGCCGCTCGACGCCGCCTTGATTGGCGCGCGCGAGTTGGTCGGCCCCGTCATCGCGATGACGCTCACGCTCGCCGCCGTCTATGCCCCGATCGGTTTTCAGGGCGGGCTTACCGGCTCCCTCTTCCGCGAGTTCGCCCTTACGCTCGCCGGCGCCGTCACCATCTCCGGGATCGTGGCCCTGACGCTTTCGCCGATGATGGCCGCTCATCTCCTCAAGGCCGGCCACGCCGACAAGGGATTCTCCGGTTGGGTCAACCGCCGCTTCGATGCCTTCCGCGATTCCTACGCCGGGGTCCTCGACCGCACTTTGCACAACCGTCCCGCCGTCTACATGTCGTGGGTCGTGATTTCGGTGCTCACCGTGCCGATGTATATGTTTTCGCCCAAGGAACTCGCGCCCGCCGAGGACCAAGGCGTCATCTTCGGCATTCTCACCGGTGCGGCGAACGCGACCGCCGACCAAAATGCCGTCTACGCCCGTGCGGCCGAAGCGGCTTTCCTCAGCACGCCCGAGGTCGATCTCACCTTTCAACTCATGTTTGGCGGCGCCGCCGGCGCGGCCGTCGGCGCCGACGGCTTCAGCGGCATGGTCGTAAAGCCCTTCAACCAGCGCGACCGGACCGTGCAACAGATATTGCCGGAGTTGTATGGCAAGCTCGGCACGGTCACCGGCATGCAGGTCTTCGCCACCACGCCCGCCGCGCTCCCCGGCGGCAGCAACTTTCCCGTCGAGTTCGTCATCGCCTCGACCGCCGATGCCGACCGCCTGCTGGAGCTCGCGCAAAAGATCCAGCAAAAGGCGGCCATGAGCGGCAAGTTCGCCTTTCCGCCGCTGATCGACCTGAAATATGACCAGCCCCAGGCGGAAATCGTGATCGACCGCGACAAGGTCGCGGCCCTCGGTCTCAGTCTATCCCAAGTCGGCGCCGATCTCGGCTCCGCGCTCGGCGGTAACTACGTCAATCGCTTCAATATCGCCGGTCGCAGTTACAAGGTCATTCCCCAGATCGCTCGCGCCGAGCGGCTCAATCCCGAGCAGTTGAAGGATCTCTACGTCACCGGTCCCGGCGGCCAAGTGGTGCCGCTCGGCTCCATTGCGACCATCGTGAACAAAACCGTCCCGCGCTCGTTGAACCGCCTCCAGCAACTCAACGCGGTCAAGATCTCCGGCGTCACCACCCGCACGCTCGACGAGGCCCTCAAGGTCTTGGAAGAGGCCGCCCGCGAGATCCTGCCGCCGGGCTACGTCGTCGACTACACTGGTGAGTCGCGACAGCTCCGCACCGAAGGCAACAAGTTCCTCCCCGCCTTCATCCTCGCGGTTGTCCTCATCTTCCTCGTCCTCGCGGTCCAGTTTAACTCCTTCCGCGATCCGCTGGTCGTCCTGGCCGGCTCCGTCCCGCTCGCGATTTTTGGGGCGCTCGTCTTCACCGTCCTAAAAATGCCCAACCCCAATATGCACTATTGGACCGACGGGTGGACGACCACGATGAACATCTACGCGCAAGTCGGCCTCGTCACCCTCGTCGGCCTCATCGCCAAGAACGGCATCTTGATCGTGGAGTGGGCCAATCATCTTCAGGAACAGGGCCACACAAAAATCGACGCCGTCCGCGAGGCCACCCTCACGCGCCTCCGCCCGATCTTGATGACCTCCGTCGCCACGATCGCCGGCCACTTCCCCCTGGTCCTTGTGACCGGCGCCGGCGCCGCGGCCCGCA
>JBDNFZ010000703.1:0-9840 GCA_041689555.1 Opitutaceae bacterium
GCGGCGAGGGTGTGCTTGTCGCCGGAGGGAATCTGCGTGGCGATGACTTCGCGGGCGAGGGTGCGGTCGGTGTTGGCCATGGAAGGAAGGGGGCTAAATGTGGAAATCAGGAAAGCGGGAACGGAACGGGAGAAGCGGAGGAAGGCGAGGGACGACTTGCCTCGGTTCCTGAACACCCTCTTTCCACGTTATTTTTTAAACTTTGTCCGGATGAGAACGCGGAGGGCTTCGTGGAGGTCGTCGTTAGTCAGCCGGTTGAGCGCCTCTTCGAAGAAGCCGAAGGTGAGAAGTTCTTCGGCCTGCTGCTTCGCGATGCCGCGGGACCGAAGATAGAACTCCTGTTCGGGATCGATGCGCGAGGACGTCGCGCCGTGCGTGCAACGGACGTCGTTGGCCTGGATTTCGAGGCCGGGGAGCGAACAGGCTTCGGCCTCGTCGCTGAGCATGAGATTGCGGTTCGACTGGTAGGCGTCGGTTTTCTGGGCGTCGGGATCGACGACGATCAGGCCGGAGAAAATCGTCTTCGCGGTGCCGCGAAGGGCGTTCTTATAGAGGAGGTCGGATTTCGTATTCGGCGCTTGATGAATCTGGAGCGTGCGCTGGTCGAACTCCTGGCCGCTGTCGGCCACGGTAAGGGCGAGCATTTCGGAGAACGCGCCGGGGGCGGCGAGTTGCGAGAGCGACTCGTGGCGGGCCTGGCGGGCGCCGAGGTGGACGTTGAGCGACTGCACGCGGGCGTCGCGGCGGACAACCGTGGAGTTGGATTGGAAGGAGAGGGCGGCACGGCTCCAATCCTGTTTGCCGATGTAGTTGAGTTGGGCGCCGTGACCGGCGTAGAGATCGTTGGCACCGGCGGCGAACTGGGCGTGGGTGTCGGCGTCGGAGCCGAAATATTCGACGACGGTTGCCCGGGCGTTTTCCGCGGCGACCACGAGCGTGTGGGGGAAGACGGCGGCGGTGGCACCGAGGGCGTAGCTGAAGATTCCGATGGGGTGCTCCAGTTCGACCCCGCGCGGGAGGAAGATGAAGGCGCCGTCGTCGAGGAAGGCTTCATGGAGAGCGGTGAATTTGGCGGAGCCGAGTTTGGGCGGCTGGGCGAGGAGATGCTCGCGGACGAGGGCCTCGTGATGGACGAGGGCGTTTTGGAGCGTGTCGACGATGACGCCGCGCGCGGAGAGTTCGGCGGCGAGCGGCTTATGGGAATGAAGGCGGCCGTTGGCGAAGACGAGCGTGGCGGCCTCGGGTATGCCGACGGGCGCGTGCGGGGGAGCGCTCGCAAGCGAGGTGCCTACGGGAAGCGTGAAACCATCGAGCTTGAGCGTCCCGATGTTGCTGAAGCGCCAAAACTCGTCGGTGCGAGCGGGGAGCGGGAGGGAGGCGAAGCGTTCGTAGGCGGCGCGCTTGCGGGTGATCCACCACGCGGGAAGCGTAGGCGGGAGGCCCGCGAGATGCGTGGCAAAGGCCTCGGGTGTGAAGGCGCCGACGAGGGAAGCGGGAGCGGAAAGGACAAAGGACATGATGGGAATCTGCGAAGGTAGGAGCGCGCTCGCGCGCAATTCGGAATCGCCTGCAAGCAGGCTCCTACAAGTGGGATCAGCCGACGCTGCCTTCCATTTCCAGGTCGATGAGGCGTTTGAGTTCCACGCTGTATTCCATGGGGAATTGGCGGGCGAGGTCGTTGATGAATCCGTTCACGGCGAGGCTCATGGCCTGCGCTTCGGTGAGGCCGCGCTGCTGCATGTAGAAGATCATGTCTGCGGAAACCTTGGAGACGCTGGCTTCGTGCTGCGTGGAGTTCTTGTCGCCGCGCACGGTGATGGCGGGATAGGTGTCGGTGCGGCTGTTGGAGTTGATGAGGAGCGCGTCGCACTCGGTGTTGTTTTTGCAGCCCTTGAGGTGTTTCGGGATGTGGACGACGCCGCGATAGGTGCTGCGGCCCTGGCCGACGCTGATGGATTTGGCGACGATGTTGGACGTCGTGTTGTTGGCGGCGTGAATCATCTTCGCGCCGGTATCCTGATGTTGGCCGTCGTTGGCGAGGGCGATGGAGATGACTTCGCCGCGGGCGCGTTCGCCCTTCAGGACGACGCCGGGATACTTCATCGTGAGGCGGCTGCCGATGTTGCAGTCGATCCATTTGATCTCGGCGTCCTCGTGGGCGATGCCGCGCTTGGTGACGAGATTGAAGACGTTGTTGGCCCAGTTCTGGACGGTGATGTATTGGATCTTGGCGCCCTTGAGCGCGACGAGTTCGACGACGGCGCTGTGGAGCGTCGAGGTGGAGAATTTCGGCGCGGTGCAGCCTTCCATGTAGGTGACCTCGGCGCCCTCGTCGGCGATGATGAGGGTGCGCTCGAACTGGCCGAAGTTTTCGGCGTTGATGCGGAAGTAAGCCTGGAGGGGCTGGGCGACCTTCACGCCCTTCGGGACGTAGATGAAGGAGCCGCCGGAGAACACGGCGCTGTTGAGCGCGGAGAATTTATTGTCACCGGTGGGGATGACCTTGCCGAAGAATTTCCTGAAGAGTTCGGGATGCTCGCGCAGGCCTTCGGTGGAGTTGACGAAGATGACGCCCTGCTTCGCGACGATGTCCTTGATGTTGGAGTAGGCGGCTTCGGAGTCGAACTGGGCTTCGACACCGGCGAGGAACTTGCGCTCCTGCTCGGGGATGCCGAGGCGCTCGAAGGTCCTCTTGATATCGTCGGGAACCTCGTCCCACGTGCGTTTCGGCGTCTGGCCCTGCGAGAGGTAATAGCGGATTTTTTGGAAATCGATGTTCTCGAGATCCTTCGTCGCCCAGTGCGTGGGCATGGGCATCGAGAAGAATTTCTGGAGAGCCTTGAGGCGGAACTCGAGAATCCACGGAGCCTCCTTCTTGACGGAACTGATGTAGCGGACGGTGTCTTCGCTGAGGCCGGTGCCGGCGTCGAAGGCGTAGTCGACTTTATAGGAGAAATTGCCGGCGGTCTGGTCGATGCCGACGGCGGGATTTTCCATCACGGCGGTGTCGGGCGCGAGGTCGAGGGCGGATGGAGCGAAAAGGGTGTCGGTATCGGTCGGTGGTTTCATGGTCGGAGTGGTTTCGTAGGAGCCTGCTTGCAGGCGATGGTTGAGGGATCGCTACGGGTGGAAGTTGAGGATACGCCTGCAAGCAGGCTCCTATGGGCGAGAGTTTAAGCGGTGACCTCGGCCAGTTCTTTTTTGATCCAGTCGTAGCCCTTGGCCTCGAGCTCGAGGGCGAGGGATTTGTCGCCGGATCTCACGATGCGGCCGTCATACATGACATGGACGTGGTCGGGAACGATGTAGTCGAGGAGGCGTTGGTAATGGGTGATGAGGAGGACGCCGAGATTCGGGCCGCGCATGGTGTTGACGCCGTCGGCGACGATGCGGAGGGCGTCGATATCGAGGCCGGAGTCGGTCTCGTCCATGAGGGCGAACTTGGGCTCGAGCATGGCCATCTGGAGAATCTCGCAGCGTTTCTTCTCGCCGCCGGAGAAGCCGTCGTTGACGGCGCGGGAGGTGAACTTCCGGTCGATCTTCAGGAGGTCCATCTTGGCGTAGAGGCGCTTGTAGTAGGCCGAGGCGTCGATCTCTTCGCCGTCGGCAAGGCGGGCCTGGAGGGCGGCGCGGAGGAAGTTGGCGATGGAGACGCCGGGGATCTCGCTCGGGTATTGGAAGGCGAGGAAGACGCCGGCGCGGGCGCGTTCGTCGGCTTCCTGCTCAAGAATGGAAACCCCGTCGAGGAGAACGTCGCCGGAAGTGATCGTGTAATCGGGGTGGCCGGCGATGGCCTTTGAGAGGGTCGACTTGCCGGTGCCGTTGGGCCCCATGACGGCGTGGACCTCACCGCTACGGATCGTGAGGGTGAGGCCCTTGACGATCGGTTTGTCGCCGATGCTGATGTGCAGGTCTTTGATTTCGAGTTGGCTCATGTCGGAAATTGAATGTGGAAAGCAGGAAAGGAGGAAAAAGACGGACGATCAGCGTGCGGACTTGGTGGCTTTGCCGCGGAAGGTGATTTCGACGGCCTCGGCGTCGAAGCCGGTCGGGAGAGCGGCTTTCAACTTGGCGAAAATCGCAGGAGGCAGGTCGACGTCGTGGGTCTGGCCCGTGGATTCATCGTGGAAATGGGCGTGAGGAGCCTGATTTGGGCAGTAGCGGGTGGGGCCGCGCTCGAAGTTGACCGCCCGGACCAAGTCGCACTGCACGAGCGTCTCAAGGCAGTTGTAGACGGTAGCGAGCGAGATGCCGGGCAACTCGGGCTTCACGCGGGTGAAGACTTCGTCGGCGGTGGGATGATCGCGGCGCTTGAGCAAAATATCGTAAACGACCTCGCGTTGAGGGGTGGAGCGCAGGCCGCTGTCGGCGAGGCGTTGGGCGAGCCCGGCGGATTCTGGGGTGGTGATGGCGGGGGAGGACATTTTGGAGGAGGCGGCAACCAATTGGAATGGTTCTAATGTGCAAGAGCTAATTGGAATAATTCCAAATTGAGTTCGTTGAGGATGCGCCGGCGTGGCCTTTCGTTGGTCAAACAGCAACAAGGCGTCCTTGAATCGGCCGTCGGCGAAAGGGAGAAGCCTGGATCGGCGAGGTCAAACCCCGGCGTTGAACCGGAGCATCACGAGAACGGCGGCCGGCAGGGCGGAACTGCCGCCGGGGTGGCGGATGGATTGGAGGCCGGACTTGAGACTGAAGCGGTCGCCGAGTGGGGCGGTGTAGCTGAGCTCGACGACTTGCTCCGTGCTGATGCGTGACGCGGAGGGGTGGATGAGCCGGGCGTTTTCGGCGTAGCGGGAACCGAAGGTTGCGCGGGCGAAGCCAAGCGTGGCGATGTCGGCAGGGCGACCGGGAATGCAGCCCGTCCAACCGAGGCCGGCATCGAAAACCCAAGCGAGCGCGTTGCGATCCGAGGGCGCGCCGCCGAGGCGGGCAGAGATATCGTCGCCGAAGGTCGCGGTGTGGTGCCAGAGGCCGAGCTTGAGGCGGGTCGGACCGGCCGCAGGGGCGTAAGCGAGCTCCGTGATGAAGAACCAGCCTTGGCCCCCGCCCACGCGATAGTGTGGGCCGTGGCGGTTGTCGGTCGGTCCGCCTCGATGGGCGGGGCGGGATCGGCGGCGAACGGCGAAACGAGCAGGAGGGTGGCGATGAGGCCGAGGTGGGGGCGCATCGCGGCGGTGAAAGCGCGGGGTTGAAAATCAGCCGGGAGCGAGCGCCCCGGCCGATGGAGGATGCGGATCGGAAATAATCCGTGATTTAGGTGAAGCTAGATTTAAGTGGCTTGGTCGGATCGACGGGCCCGAGCGGCGCGAGCGTGCCGGCTGCCGACTCCTGCGCGAGGGGCTCGAAGGCGGTCGGCAACGGATCGCAGCCGGAGCTCGCGGCGGCATCGCCTTCAAAGGGAACCGGATGTCGCACCGCAGAGCCGGAAAGGGGGCGCAGAGTTCGGTGGGGGTCGGTTCTGAGCTTAATCCCGGCTCTGCGGTGGGAAAAAGGCACCGGGGCATTTCGTTTGATCGCATCGGGCCTCCCGTATGATCGGGGAAAATGCCCGCGAGAACGCCCGGGGTTTTATTCGTCTCTCTTCGGGGTCGATTCGAGGGCCGATGTCGGATTCGCCGCGCGGCCGGCCATTTTTCACGACCGTCGGTATGGGCCCGATGGAAAGTTCCACCGCGGTGTTACGCCGCCCGGTGCCAGCACCAGTGCCAAGGCTCGTAGGCGATGCCGTGGGGATTGCGGCGGGGAAAGGAGAGGGTGAAACCGAAGCGGCCGGCGTGGCGGCGGAGCCAGCGGAAGGCGGCGGTGCGGGCGAAAGATACCTCGACGGAAGTGTCGGCGGGCTCGCCGATGTCGATGGCGCGCCCGGTGTGGTGCTCGCTGAAACCGGGCGCGGCGACGTAGCGGAAGAGCTCGGAGCGATCGCGACCGGCGGCGAGGTTTTGGCGGATGATACGTGTCTGGCGGGCGACGCTGCGGAAGCCGGACAGAGGTAGAAGCGTGATGCCTTCGGCGGCGGCGTCGTCGCGCATACGTTGCCAAGCGGCGGCGGCGGGCCGGGAAAGCCGGATGGGCCGGTGGTCCTCGGGGTGGCGTCCGATGCGGACGAGAGCGGACGCCGTGGCCTCGCGAAAGGCGCGGAGCCGACGGGTGCGGCCGTAGTCGGCGGGGATGCCGAGGGCGCGGTGCAGCGCGCGGAGACGGGCGGCGGTCATGCAGCGGGAACGGACGCTCGTCGGCTTATTTTGTTGGAAAGTCGCCCCTTCGTCCCGACTCAACCGTTGTGTTCTGCGAGCCAGCGCTCGGCATCGATCGCGGCCTGACAACCCATACCGGCGGCGGTGATGGCCTGGCGCCAGATATGATCGGAGCAATCGCCCGCGACGTAGACGCCGGGGACGTTGGTCTGCACCTGCGAGCCGGGCTGCGGCAGGAAATAGCCGCCCTCGTCCACCGCGAGCGGCGGGGTGAAGGGTCCGGTGTTGGGAATGTGGCCGATGGCGACGAAGATGCCTTTGACGGGGAGGACGGACTCGGCGCCGGTCTTGACGTTCTTAATCTTCAGGCCGCTGACGGCGCCCTCGGGCACGCCGAGAACTTCGACAGGGATGGTGTCCCAGACCATCTGGATTTTTTCGTGCGAGGTCGCTCGGTCGGCCATGATCTTGGAGGCGCGCAGGGTGTCGCGGCGGTGGACGATATAGACCTTGCTGGCGAAGCGGGTGAGAAAGAGCGCTTCCTCGGCGGCACTGTCGCCGCCGCCAAGCACGGCAACCTCCATATTCCGGTAAAAGGCGCCGTCGCAAGTGGCGCAGGTGGTGACGCCCTTGCCGCCGTAGAGTTCCTTTTCGCCGGGGATGCCGGTGAGACGCGGGGAGGCGCCGGTGGCGATGATCACGGACTTGGCGAGGATCATGCGGTCGCCGCAAAACAGTTTGCGGGGGGTGGAGCTGAAATCGACCTTGTCCACCAAGGTCTGCTCGAAGCGGGTGCCGAAGCGCACGGCCTGCTCGCGCATGTTTTGGGTGAGCTGAAAGCCGTCTACGCCGTGCGGGAAACCGGGGAAATTCTCAACCTCACTGGTCGTCGTGAGCTGGCCGCCGGGCAGCGGGCCCTCGAGGACGAGGGGATTGAGGCTGGCGCGCGCGGTGTAGATGGCGGCGGTGAGCCCGGCGCAGCCGGTGCCGATGATGACGACGTTTTCGACGGTGGGAGATGACATACGTGAAGGTGGCACAGAGCGGTAAATCGGCGAGGGCGACAAGGGATTTTACGCGGCGCTGCGTAACCAAACGGTCGGCGATTCACCGCAAGACAAGGATGGCGTCGGGGCCGGCCGGCGGTTTTGCATGGTGGTCATGCCCACGCCGCTCCGCCGCTTCCTCGCCCTTGCACTGGCCGCCGTGGCGCCCCACGCGCCCGCGTTCGCAGCCGCCGCCGATCCGCGCGCGATCCACGAGCGCTTGCTCACGCTCGACACCCACCTCGATACGCCGGCCAATTTTCGCCAACCGGGTTGGAACATCATGGAGCGCCACGACGTGCGGGCCGATTTCACGCAGGTCGATCATCCGCGAATGGTCGAGGGCGGGCTCGATGGCGGCTTCTGGGTGATCTACACGCCGCAAGGTCCGCGCACGCCGGCCGGCCATGCGGCCGCGCGCGACGCGGCGCTGCTGACGGCGCTGCGCATCCACACCATGGTCGCGGCCAACCCCGCCCATTTCGCGCTGGCGACCCGCGCCGACGAGGCCGCGACGATTGCCGCGACGGGCCGGCGGATCGTCTATCTCTCGATCGAGAACGCCTATCCGATCGGGCATGACCTGACGCTCGTGAGAACGTTCTTCGACCTCGGCGTGCGGATGCTGAGTCCGGTGCATTTTTCCAACAACGACCTCGCCGACTCCGCCACCGACACAAAGGGCAAGGAATGGAACGGGCTCAGCGCCCGCGGCCGGCAAGTGATCGAGGAATGCAATCGTCTCGGTATCATCCTCGACGCCTCGCACGCGTCGGACGACGTGTTCGACCAGATGATCGCGCTTTCGAAAACGCCGATCATCCTTTCCCACTCGGGTTGCAAGGCGGTCTTCGACCACCCGCGCAATCTCGACGACGACCGCTTGCGGAAGCTTGCGGCCTCGGGCGGCGTGGCGCAGATGAACTCGCTCGGCGCCTACCTCACGGCGCTGCCGGTGAACGCCGAGCGCAACCGGGCGCGACAGTTGCTCTTTGCGAAGTATGGCGGACGCCAGGCAACGACCGCCGCGCAACACGCGGAGTTGCTCCGAGAGCGACTGGCGCTCGACGCGCAGTTTCCCCCGGCGATGGCGACCCTTGAGGATTTCATGAAGCATCTTTTGCACGCCTTGAAGGTGGTCGGTCCGGACCACGTCGGGATCGGTGCCGACTGGGACGGCGGCGGCGGCGTGATCGGGATGGAAGATGTAGCGGACAGCCCGAAAGTGACCGCGCGGCTGCTCTCCGAAGGTTACTCGGAAGCCGACTGCGCGAAAATCTGGAGCGGCAATATACTGCGCCTGCTCCGCGCGTCAGAAGCCTACGCGGCGAAGGTGAAAGCCGGGAGCGAAGCGGCGGCGAAGGGCCGGCCGGAATAATCCAAATTTGTTTCGGGCAGGCCATCGCGCTTGCGCGCTCCGGCAACGGTGCTCCCATACCCGGACCCCTTTTTTCAGGGTCTTCAACAACGGCTGCCGAAGATATATAAAACACCGCGGCCACGGGAATTGAAGTATCCTTCAATACGCCAATTCGTGCTTGGAGTTATCGCCTATTTTTCATTCTTTCCAACAAACGCCGTCTCCCGGTCATCAGCTCGGAGTTGAGCTGGAAAAAAAAGAAGCAGTGCCCGACCGCCATTATGAAAATAATTTCAACTCTTTTTCGAACAGTGCATGCGGTTATCGCCGGATTGTTCGCACTCAGCGGTCTGATGCTTATCTTCGTCGCGATTCGTATGGGTTGGCAGGCCATGAACGGGGCGTTTGACGGCTCGACGGCGCAGATGATTATTGAGGCGATCGGATTACTCGCAGCGGCAGTTGTCGCGGTGCAAATCGCCGAAACAATTGTCGAAGAGGAAATCGTTCGGGACGCCGATATAAGCGCGCCCACCCGAGTCCGAAGGTTCCTCTCCCGCTTTTTCGTTGTCTTGATCGTTGCCCTGGCCGTCGAAGGGTTGGTCGCGACTTTCAAGGCAATCCACGAAGATCTGGCGGGTCTGGTGTATGCGGCCATGCTCATCGCGTCGGTAGGTGTGCTGCTTGCGGCGTGGGGAGTTTTTATCCACTTGAACCGGGCTGCCGAGGAACTCGAGCCCGAGGCCATGGAGGATGCGAAACGGGAGGACAGCAAATTGGTAGAATGAGGCCGGTGCTCGGGTGCCTTTTAAAGTGTGAAACGGAGCCTGGCTTTGTGGTTTGCGGTCGCGGAATGAGGTAAAACCAAGGGCGGGCCGCGAAGGAAACAGCAGGCGAGATTTCCGCTCATGAGCCGAACGGAATCAATTCCGCCGCGTGCTACGGCAAGCCGGTGGAGCTCGGCGCGCGGATTCCCGTGCGTGCGGTGATTTCCTATCTCGGCGCGGGGGACTCGACCGATGAGGTGCTGAACGCTCACCCGAATCTGAGTCGTGAGGATGTGCTTGCCTGTCTCGAATACGCGCGTGGTTGAAAATCAAGTGGGAATTCGGCGGTTTAGAGCCCGGAGTTGAAAGCCGAGAGCATCATTCTCAGGCGCTCGGCGGACCTGGAGAGCGATCGCAGACGGACTCAATGTTTGGTTCTGCTCTCAGCTTTTTGTAGGAGCCTGCTTGCA
>JBDNFZ010000704.1:0-1590 GCA_041689555.1 Opitutaceae bacterium
CGTCGATGCGCTCCCCGCCCAGCTCGCCTACATCCGCAGCGGCCACGTCCCCGTCCTCCTCGCCCAGCAGTGCTACGAGTGGGGCTACAAATCCGTCGAGCACCTCATCAACAAAATCGTCCTCAAGAAAGACCCCGTCGCCGTGAAAGACATCAGCGCCCTCATCCCCGTCACCAAGGACAACGTCGACGCCTTCGCCAAGAACTGGGACAAGTGGCTGCCGAAGTGATTTGCCCGCGAAAGAAGCGAAATTTAGCGAAATGAGATACCCCAATGCTGCTTTATAAAGACGAGAGCTACGCCGTCATGGGGGCATGCTTCTCCGTCTACAAGACGAAGGGCTGCGGGTTCACTGAACCGATTTATCAAGAGTGCTTGGAGATCGAATTCGAGTTCCTCAAAATCCCGGTTCAGCCGCAGCCCCAACTTCCGCTCTCCTATCGTGACCGCATTCTGCGTCATCGCTTTGTCCCCGACTTCGTCTGCTACGAGACAATCATTCTGGAAATCAAGGCCGTCTCCGCGCTCACCGACGAGCACCGTTCCCAAGTCCTCAACTACCTTCACGCGACCGGCCACGCGCTGGGCCTTCTCGTGAATTTCGGAGCTTTCCCAAAACTCGAATACGAGCGCATCGCGAACACCACCCGCCACCGCCCTGCCTTCTGATCTATCCGTCTTTCGCCCCTTTTCGCCTCTTTCGCGGGCACCCTCCGAACTTTTCTCGGAGCGCATCGCCCACACCACCCGCCGCCGCCCCACGCTCTGATTTGTCTATCTTTCGCCCCTTTTCGCATCTTTCGCGGGCCACCCTTCCCCATGCCTTTTCTCGAGTTTCGCGGCCTCACCAAACGCTTCCCCGGCGTCCTCGCCCTCGACGGCGTGTCCTTCTCGATCGCGCGCGGCACCTGCCACGCGCTCATCGGTGAAAACGGCGCCGGCAAGAGCACCCTCGGGAAAATCCTCGCCGGCGTTTACACCGCCGATTCCGGCCAGCTCCTCCTCGACGGTCAGCCCATCGCCCCCGCTTCGCCTCTCGCCGCCCGCGAACTCGGCATCGCGATGGTCCACCAGGAACTCGCGTTCTGCCCCAATCTCTCCGTCGCCGAAAATCTCTGCCTCGGCGATCTCCCCCGTCGCGCCGGCTTCGTCGACCGCGCCGCCCTCCGTGCCCGGGCCCGCGCCATGCTCGCCACCGTCGGCGCCGACATCGACCCCGACACCCTCATCGGCACCCTCTCCACCGGCCGCGAACAACTCGTCCAAATCGCCGCCGCCGTCGGCACCGGCGCGCAGATCATCGTCATGGACGAGCCCACCAGCTCCCTCTCCGCCGCCGAGACCGCCGATCTTTTCCGCCTCGTCCGCGAACTGAAATCCCGCGGCCTCACGCTCATCTACGTCTCGCATCGTATGGAAGAACTCTTCGCGTTGTGCGACAATATCACCGTCCTCCGCGACGGCCGCCACATCGCCACCGAGCCCATCCCCGCCACCGCTCCCGCCCGCGTCGTCACCCAGATGATCGGCCGCGAACTCCGCGTCCACACCCCGGCGCACCTCGCCCGAGAACCCGGCCCGATCCGCCTC
>JBDNFZ010000705.1:0-4022 GCA_041689555.1 Opitutaceae bacterium
GCTCGCCCGCGGCTTCGATCGCTTCTACGGGATCATTTCCGGCGCCGCGAGCTACCTTCGCCCCACCGGCGGACGCGGCCTCACGCTCGACAACACCGCCCTCCCTTCGCCCGACGAGAAAAACTATTACACCACCGACGCGTTCACCGATCACGCCGTCCGCTTCGTCGCCGAGCAGAAGGACCCCGCCCCGTTCTTCCTCTACCTTGCCTACAACGCCCCGCACTGGCCGCTCCATGCGCGCGACGAAGATATCCAAAAATTCGTCGGCCGTTACCGTGCCGGCTGGGACCAATTCCGCGAGCAACGCTTCACCCGCCAGCTCGCCCTCGGCGTCGTCGCGCCCGGCACCACGCTCTCGCCTCGCGACGAAACCGTCCGCGCCTGGGAGACCCTCACCCCCGAGCAGCAGACCCAGCTCGACTACCGCATGGCCGTCTACGCCGCGCAGGTCCACCGCATGGATTTCAATATCGGCCGCCTCGTCGATTCCCTGCGCGCCGCCGGCAAACTCGACAACACGCTCCTCTTTTTCCTCTCCGATAATGGCGGCTGCGCCGAACCCTACGACGATCTTGGCGGCGGAGCCTTCACGGCCATCAACCAACCCGCCGCCGCCGGCTCCGGCGGCAAACATGTCGGCCCCAACGGATCCTCCTACGGCACCGGCTGGGCCAACGTTTCCAACACGCCCTTCCGCCTCTACAAATCGCGCCTCCACCAAGGCGGCATCTCCACTCCGCTCATCGCCCACTGGCCTGCCGGCCTGAAAACCAAACCCGGCGCGCTCACGTCGACTCTCGGCTACCTAACCGATTTCATGCCCACCGTCCTCGATATCACGGGCGCGACCTACCCGCGCGAATTCTCCGGCGAAAAGATTCAACCCTTCGTCGGCCGCAGCCTCGCCCCCGTCTTCCGCGGCGCCGACCTGCCCGCCGAACGCTGGCTCTACTGGGAACAATACAACAACAAAGCCGTGCGCCACGGCACCTGGAAGGCTGTTCAATCGGCCGAGAAAGACTCCCCTTGGGAACTCTACGACCTCGCCACCGACCCTACCGAACTCCTCGACCAATCCTCCGCCCAACCCGCGCGCCTCACCGAACTCACCACCGCCTGGACCACGTGGGCCACCACCCACCGCGTGCTTCCGAAAACCACGCCCTAATGGAGCGACTCAAAGATTTCGTGGCGGGTAGCCGCGAGCGTGAGCGAGCCGAGTCCGCTCGCGCACGCACGCAGCTACGCACCGCCAAAAATTCTCCCATTGGAGAATTTCATTAGCGGTAAAACTCCTCCGCCTTTCATCTCTCCACCGTTCCTCCCATGCGCCGCCTCCTGCTCCTCGCCCTCACCCTCGCCGCGTCCGCCACCCTCACAGTCTCCCTGCCGCTCTCCGCCGCAGCCGCCGACACCCCCGCCCGCCCGCACGTCCTCTTCATCGCCGTCGACGACCTCAAGCCCACCATCGGCGCCTATCGCGATCCCATCGCGCACACGCCCAACCTCGACCGCCTCGCCGCCCGCGGACTCCTCTTCGAAAACGCCTACTGCAACCAAGCCGTCTGCGCCGCCTCGCGCAACACCCTCCTCGTTGGCTCCCGCTCCACCACGCTCGGGATCTACAACCTCGCCACGAATTTCCGCCGCTCCGTCCCCGACGCCGTCACGCTCCCACAATATTTCATGCGCCACGGCTACCGCACCGAGGGCGTCGGAAAAATCTTTCACGTCGGCCACGGCAACGTCGACGACACCGCCTCTTGGAGCGTGCCGTTCCTCAAAGACAACGTCATCGACTACGCCCTTCCTGCCAGCACCGACGGCGGCAAACTCACGCGCGAAGCCGCGCTCTTCGGCAACGCCAAGCCCGACGGCGTCCCGCTCAACCAACTCCCCCGCGGCGCCGCCTGGGAAAATCCCGACCTCCCTGATAACGCCTACGCTGACAGCCGCATCGCCGACCACGCCATCGCCAGCCTGCGCGGCGCCAAAGCTAAACCCACCGAGCCCCTCTTCCTCGCCGTCGGCTTCGTCCGCCCGCACCTTCCGTTCTCCGTGCCGAAGAAATATTGGGACCTCTACGATCGCGCCACGCTTCCGCTCGCCAAGCGTCGCACCATGCCCGACGGCGCACCGCCCTACGCCGGAAAGACCCTCGGCGAACTCAATAACTATAAGCCGTTCCCCGCCGCCCCGCCGCTCACCGAAGACCACGAACGCACCGCCATCCACGGCTACTACGCCAGCGTGTCCTACATGGACGCCCAATTCGGTCGCGTCCTCGAAGAACTCGACCGCCTCGGCCTCGCCGCCAACACCATCATTGTCCTCTGGAGCGATCACGGTTGGCACCTCGGCGACCACGGCATGTGGACCAAGCACACGAATTACGAGCAGGCCAACCGCATCCCGCTCCTCATCGTCGCCCCCGGCGTCACGCGTCCCGGCACGCGCACCGCCGCGATGACCGAGACCGTCGATCTCTATCCCACGCTCGCCGAACTCGCCGGCCTCCCCGCGCCCAAAGTCCCGCAAACCCTCGACGGCCTGAGCCTCGTCCCCGTCCTCCGCGATCCCGCCGCGCGCACAAAAGACCACATCGTCCACGTCTACCCGCGCAACGTCCCCGCCCGCGGCGGCGAGCTCCTCGGCCGCGCCGTCCGCACTACGCGCTACCGCCTCGTGGAATGGAAAAAGATCGGCGCCCCCGCCGATACCGCCGACCTCGAGCTCTACGACTACCAAGCCGACCCGCTCGAAACCAAAAACCTCGCCGCATCTCAACCCGAAGTCGTCGCCCAACTCCGCGCGCTCCTTGGCCGCCACCCCGAGCCCCGGCCCGCAGTCCGCTGAACCGGACCTTGCTGGAGACGCGGCGCTCCCGCCGCGTTTACGCCCTCGCCCGTCCCTCCCGATAGTGCGACGGCGTCATCCCCACGCAGCGGATGAACGCCCGCGAAAACACCACCGCGCTGTGGTAGCCCACGCGCGGCGCGATCACCTCGAGCTTATCGTCGCTGGCCTCCAGCAACTCCTGCGCGTGCTGCATCCGCATATACGTCACATGCTCCATCGGCGTGCGGCCGAGTTCACTCCGGCATACCCGTCGCAAATGCTCCGGACTCAGCCGGCACTGCAGTGCGAGCGTCGAGAGTTTCCAATCCGCCGTGAGATCGCCCGACACCTCCGCCCATAATTTGCTGATCCGCGAGTCGCCGCGCCAAGGCCGCACAAACCTTCCGACGAGTCCGTGCGCCAAGCTCACCCAGTGGTGCGCGAGCGCGACATCGCGACCGCCTTCCCACTCCGCGCGCAACCCCGCGAGCACGCGCCCCAGATCCTCCGCGCCCTGCGCTAGCCGCAGTGGCGAGTTCGCGCCCGCCAGCGGCCGGATGCCGATCGGCTCCTCGTAGCGCACCCACGCAAACGTCCAGCGTCGCCCCGGCACCGCGTGAAATGCGTTCAACACCCGCGGCGGCGCGAGGCACACCGAGCCCGCGCCCACGCGCTGCCAGCGACCTTCGAGCCACATCTGCCCCTCGCCCTCGAGGGTCGCGAGCACAAAACTCCCCGACGGCGCCAGCCGCACGCGTCGGTAAGGCGTCGCCACCGTATCGATCCCGAGCCACGCCACGCGATGCACCGCGAGTTCCGGACATTGCTTCGCATCCAGCGACCACCGCCGCGTGCGCGCGCCATCGATCGTAGTTTCTTTCCAAGCGGGATGCATTCGCGACGCCGGATTGAATCACGGATTCCCCCAATGGCACGGATGAACTGACACTCCCTCCCGTAGCGTGTGCAACCGGCAGTGAGGCCAGATCGATTCGAGTTCGTAGTCCCGGCTTCAGCCGGAATCCGAAAACCTCCAGACCAGCTAACCCGGATATTTCATACGCGATCCAGTTTTGCGAGGCTGAGCGAAGTGGGCGGGTAAAAACGGCTGGCCCGCGACGATTTTTACGGCCGAACGGGCGAAGCGACGCGGCGGAGCCGTTTTCGCCGATCCCAATGAC
>JBDNFZ010000706.1:0-3301 GCA_041689555.1 Opitutaceae bacterium
GCCGACGACGGAGTAGCGAAAAACGTTACCGCCGCCGTCCTCGGTGACGTCGAACGCGGTGTTGGCCACGAGACCCTGAAAATCGCGTTTCGTGATAAAATTGATCACGCCGCCGATCGCATCGGTGCCATAGATCGCGGATGCACCGTCCTTGAGGACCTCGACGCGCTCGATCGCGGCAAAGGGGATGGAGTTGAGGTCGACGACGCCGCCGTTGAGACCGTGCGAGGCGACGCGACGGCCGTTGAGGAGAATGAGCGTGGCATTGGAGCCTTGGCCCCGAAGGTTGGCCGAGGTGGCGCCGTTGTTGCCACGCGCGGCACCGGCGACGACGTCGGTCTGCGACGCAAGGTTGTCGAGCCCGTTGCCGTTGATGTTGAGATTCATGATGAGCTGCTCGGCGCTCGCGATGCCCTCCTGCTCCATTTCGAGCTTGGAGAACACGGTAAGCGGGAGTGCGCCTTCGTCGGCGATGCGCTTGATCAGCGACCCGGTGATGACGAACTTCTCGAGCTTCAGCGCCGGATCGGATGCGACCCGGTCGGTCGGGGCGACTTGCTGGGCGGTGGCGCAGGGCAGCACTGTCAGGACAGCCAGCAACGCGAGCGAACTCACGGGCAGGCGGCGGATGTTTGGTTTTGGTTGGGTCATGTGGAGTGTTATCTGTGGATTGAGACAGGGGGAGAAGCCCAGAGCAAGCGGGGTGCCTAATCATCACCATTGCGAAGATTCAGCCGGCGACGACCGCGGCTTCGGCGGCGACCGGCGGCGGCGCCGGCTTCGGCTTCGGTTCGCCCACCAGCACGCTCAACTGCGCCTGCACCTGCACGAAAAATTCCGGCGTGAGTTCGCCCTTCGGCACCAGGTAGAGCGCCTTGGTCTTGGCGTGCTCATACACGTCGTTCGACCCGTCGGCGCTGCGGCCCTTGGGCCGGAGGAGTTTTTTGCGCTCCAGCATAAAGGCCAGGAATTGCACGAGCCGCGTGTTTTCCGGCGTGGTTTCGGTCGCGGGATCGGCCAGCGCGAGGAACAGCGTCTCGGCGTTGAGCTTGAGCGTGCGGTCGGCGTTCTCGCCGGGCTTCCGCGCCTTGTAGGGATGGCCCCAGCTGCACGCCACAAAACCCGCCGGGGCAAACGCCTCTTTCTCCGCCGCCAGCACATCGTGACGCACGATCTCAAGGTTGGCGTTGCGCACCAGGTAGCTCGCGACGGCGTCGTCCTCGACGAAGGCCCGGCCCGTGACGAAACACGCGGGGGCCAGCGGCTGCAGATTCATTTCCATGGCCTTTAGTGTTTACTCCCGCGTCGGCCGGACGCTAGCACTTTTCCACGACATGAACGGACGCCTCATCGCCATCGGCGACATCCACGGCTGCCACGAAGAATTCTCCGAACTTCTCGCCCTCCTCGAGCTCACGCCCGAAGACCGCCTCATCATTCTCGGCGATCTCGTCAACCGCGGGCCCAGCTCGCCCAAGGTCATCGCCCTCGCCCGCGCCCACGGCGCCATCGCGCTCCTCGGCAACCACGAGCTCCGCCTGCTCGACTACCGCCGCACCCGCGACCTGAAGTTCGTCAAAGAGGACGACCTCGTCACCTTCGACCAGCTCGGCGAGAGCGATTGGGATTTTCTCCAATCCATGCTCCTCACCTACGAAGACAAGGAGCTCAACATCGTCTGCGTCCACGGTGGGTTTTTACCCGACCAGCCCTGGGCGCAACAGCCCGCCGAGGTCATCACGCGCATCCAGGTCGTCGACCGCGACGGCGAGCCCGCCAAACGCGCCGACGCACCCGACGCCCCGCTCTGGGCCGATCTTTGGAACGGCCCGCCCTACGTCGTCTACGGCCACACCCCGCGCCCGGAAGTCTACAAACTCAAGTGGTCCGTCGGCATCGACACCGCCTGCGTCATGGGCGGGCACCTCACCGCCTTCGTCCTCCCCGAGAAACGCTTCGTGCAGGTCAAGGCCCGCAAACGCTACTTCCCGTGAACCCGTCCCCTCTCACCGGTCCCGCCGCCGCGACCGCCCTGCTCTGCATCGACGTCCAGCCCGTCTTCGTGCGCGCCGTGGCCGAAGGCCCGCGCCTGTTGCGTCGCTGTGAGTTTGCCGTCGCCGCCGCCATCGGTCTCGGCCTGCGCGTCGTCTTCACCGAGCAGATTCCCGCCAAGCTGGGCGGCACCGCGCCCGGACTGCTTGCCGCCGCGCCCGGTGCCAACGCACTGGGCAAGGACACGTTTTCCGCCTTGGCCGACGACGCGATCCGCGCCGCCCTCGCCCCCGCCGAGCACCTGCTGCTCTGCGGACTCGAGACGCCGGTTTGCGTCTACCAAACCGCCCTCGACGCGCTCCGCGGCGGTCTCCACGTCACCATCCTCAGCGATGCCGTGGGGGCGCGTCGGCCCGACGACGCCGCGACCTGCCTCGCCGCCCTGCGTCACGCCGGAGCCCACGTGCTGCCGAGCGAGGCCGTCTTCTACGCGCTGCTCGGCGACGCGCGGCATCCGTTCTTCCGGACCTACACCCAACTCGTAAAATCCCATGGCTGACGACACCCTCCCCTTCTCCTCGGTCCGCGCCCTCAAGCAACTCGACGCCGGCGGCAAGGCCCCCTTCGCCGCGATGCTCGTGGTCAAGAAGCTCGCCGTGAAGACCGCCTCCAACGGCAATCCTTTCCTCAGTCTCGATCTGGGCGACCGCACCGGCTCCTTCGGCTGCACGATCTTTGCCGACAACCCCGGCTTTGACGCGCTGCGCCTCGCCGGCGAGGGCTCGGTCATCCGCGTCGAGGGCAAGATCGAGTATTACCAAGGCCGCCTTTCGCCCAAGCTGGCCCGGCTCTCCGTGGTGCCCGAGAGCGAGCTCACCGAGCCCGGCGCGATCGAGAATCTGGTCGAGGTCGCGCCCGAGGACGGCACCGCCTTGTGGGCCGAGTTCCAGACGTTTATCGCCGCGATCGTCCACCCCGAGCTGCGCGCGACGGTGCAGGCGGTCTTCGACGAGGTCGGCGAACAGTTCCGCTGGTCGCCGGCCGCCGTCGCGATGCACCACGCCTACCGCCACGGCCTGCTCGAACACACCGTCCACATGGCGCGTGCCTGCCGCGCCCTGCTCCCGCTCTACCCCGAGGTCGACGCCGATCTGGCGTTGGCGGGCATTCTCGTCCACGACACCGGCAAGACCATCGAGTATGAGGGCACGCTCGCCACCAAGCGCAGCCGCCGCGGGATTCTCCAGGGCCATGTCGTGCTCGGCTACCAACTCGTCCGCAAGGCCGGCCTGAAATCGAAGCTCGATCC
>JBDNFZ010000707.1:0-8343 GCA_041689555.1 Opitutaceae bacterium
AGCAGCCAGCTCGCGACTTGGTTCACGAGGGTAAACGCCCCGGCGCGTTCGCGCGCCCGGAGTTCCTCCTGCAAGGTCGGCACCATCGCCGCCGTCAACGCGCCCTCCCCCAGCAGGCGCCGGAACAAATTGGGCAAGGTGAACGCCGTATAAAAACTCGAGGCGAGCGCCGAGGTGCCGAACACCGCCGTCACCAAAATATCGCGCCCGAGGCCGAGCACCCGCGACACCATCGTCAGCGCGGAGACGGTCCCTATGTTTTTCAGGCTTTTCGACACCGCCCGAGTTTCTCCGCCCCCGTCGGCCGGGCGCAAATCCAATCACGCCCGCGCCGCACTTCAACCGCGCTGCTTGGCGCTAAAGGCATCCAGGATCGAACGCGTCGTCGCCTCCAATTCCACCCCATCCGTCCACTCCCGCTCAAACTCATCCACCCGGCGTTCGATCTCCGGCGCCGACGCCCTCGCCGGCTCGAGACACGCTTGGAGCGCAAGGCCGGCGTTGCGATAAAACGGATGCAACGCGGCGAGCCGCGGCCGGAGATCCGCCGCATGGCGGCCGAGCGCCGCCGCCACCGCCGGCTCCTCCCTCCGCCGCACGACGAAGCGCAACGGCACCACCGCATCCACCCCTCCCACCCCAAACACGAACCGGCCGAGATCGCCCACGATCCGGCGTGACTCGGCGCTGCCCAACTGCGGCGAATTCGCGATCCTGCGCGCATGGTGCCAGCCCGTCTGCCACCAGAGCTCGCGTTCCGCCGCGTCCGCAAATCGCCCGGGAAAACCCGCGGCGAGCGCGGCCGAACCGGCTTCCCCCCGGATCAATCGCGCGCGCACCGCCGGCCATTCCCCGGCCGGACCCGTCTCGGCCTGCAACCACGCGAGCAACCATACCGCACTCACGCTCAGGGCGCGCGGTTCCACGTTGCTCCGCTGCCAGTCCAGAAGATCCACGAGCTGCGGCGGGGCAATGCCTTCCGATTCCTGCTGCAAGGCGTCCATTTGCGCCGGCTCCTCGCGCACATGCCACCAACCGACGGCGGCCTGCTCGAGCCAAAGCGGCACCGTAAGCCGGGCATCGACCCCTTGTTCGGCCACCCCGAGACGAATCAGCAACGCCTGCACCAGCGCCCTCCGGACAAAAAGCACCGGCGTAGAATCGCTCCACCGAAGGCGCACCGAAACCACGCCTCCCGGTTCGGCGAAAACCCGGAACGGCGCCGACTCCGTCCATGCCTCGGCCGGCACGACGCGCACGAAGATCGACGACGGAAATCTTGCGGGCAATCCCAGCGGACCCGCCAGCCAGCGCCACGCCGCCTCGGCCTCGGTCCGCACCTGCCGGCCGGCTGCGGAATCGACGCTGGCGATCTCAAACCGACCAGCGCCAGTCTGCGAAAGCACGGGCGCAGTCTCTACCGCTGTCGCCCACGCGAAGGGCGCCAGCGCGCACCAAGCCCAGCCCGCAATCGCGAGCGCCCGTCTCACGGCATCGTCAGCCGCACGGTCGAGTCGACCACGGCGACGTCCGCAAGCTTGCCCCAAACTTTGGTGATATCATCCGGCACAGGCACGGCCGACAGCACCCGCTTCGCGACCCAAGTCGTCGCCCCGGGCAATCGGTCCAACGGACACGAGCCGACGATCATGCTTCCCGCCTCGAAAACAAACACGTCACCCGCCTTCGCAAACTGACCGCGAATTTGCATGATCA
The DNA here is from genome assembly GCA_041689555.1 of Opitutaceae bacterium. Lineage (GTDB taxonomy): Bacteria > Verrucomicrobiota > Verrucomicrobiia > Opitutales > Opitutaceae > Tous-C4FEB. Next base: position 1,717 of record JBDNFZ010000707.1, read on the forward strand.
CGTCGAGCCCATAGCCAAAAGCCTCAATCCGCACCGGCAGGCCGATCTGCAGCTCACCGTCCCGAATCCGGAAATTCGGATTACCCGGAGAGAGGCCGAACCCGCTCGCGGGGGCAGCCGGCTTGTCGGCCGTTTTCGCCCCGGGCACAGCGGGCGGCGCAGCCTTCGCCCCTTTCGCCGCAGGCGTCGGCTTGGCCGGAGCACCGGGAGCAGCGGCGGATCCCGCCAATGAGTTCAATTCGTTCTCGTCCACCGTCACGGAACCGCCCGCCGCAAATGATTTCCGCTTCGTCCCCGCGAGCCTGGCCTTGGCCGCATCTTTGGCGCCCTCGATAAAGTAGGTCGCGCCGGGCGAGATTTCTTCCGCCTCGGGCAACACCTTGACGGTAATCACGGGCTTCGTGACCAGATAGGCGATGCCGAGCGTCGCGCCGATCACCGCGCTCAAGAGCGCTCCGATGGTGACCTCGGTCCAACTGGGTTCGTATTCGCCTCGCTTGGATTTGGCACTCATGGGAAAACTAGGATTTGGCGGCCGTAGCGGCTGCGGGTGAGGAGGGTCCGGCGGGCGCAGCCGGCTTGCTTTCAACAGCCGGAGGCGTGCCGGATTTCTTTTTGTAGTCGGTGATGTAGAAGCCCGTGCCCTTGAAAATCAGGCCTGCGCCGCCTCCCACGAGACGCTTGAGCGCCTTCTTCTTGCACTTTGGGCACTGCGCCAGCGGTTCGTCGCGCATCGACTGGAACTGCTCGAACTCGTGACCGCATTTTTTACAAAGATACTCGTAGGTGGGCATGGAGGAAGCGAACGCCAAGATGGACGGCCCGGGGGTGATGGCGAGTTCGTTTCGCGAACGACATCTCGGAAACGTAAATTTGTTTGAGGACCCCGTCGAAGCGCGCGCTACTGGCCGGCTGATGGACTTCGCCACCACCCTGAAACGCCACGTCCTCCGCGTTGAGCACGGTCTCGACCGTTTTTTACCCGCCGCCGACATTCGCCCGGCGCGGCTCCACGCGGCGATGCGCTACAGTCTTCTCGGCGGGGGTAAACGCCTCCGGCCGGTGCTGGCGCTCACGGCGGCCGAACTGCTCGGCAGCACGGATGATTTCGCGCTCCCCGCTGCGGTCGCCATCGAATGCATCCACACCTACTCACTGATCCACGACGACCTGCCGTGCATGGATAACGACGACCTGCGCCGAGGGCGCCCCACCGCCCATCGTCAATTCGACGAGGCAACCGCGCTCCTTGCCGGCGACGCGCTTTTAACGGAGGCTTTCCACTTGATCGCGGAGCACTACGCGGCCGACCCCGGCCTTGCGCTCGCCCTCACACGCGAACTCGCTCTCGCCGCCGGCAGTCGCCGGCTTATCGGCGGCCAAATGGAAGATCTCCTCGCCGAGCAAAAGACCGACGCCACGCCGGCCGAACTGGAGTTCATCCACCTTAACAAAACCGCCGCGATGATCGAGGTCGCCTTGGTTTTCGGCGGGCTCTGCGCTCACGCGGACAGGCCGACGACCGAGGTGTTGCGCGCCGCCGGCCGGCACCTTGGCCTCGCCTTTCAAATCGTCGACGACGTGCTCGACGCCACGGCCGACACCGCGACGCTCGGCAAAACGGCGGGCAAGGACGCGCGCGCGGACAAGACCACTTTTGTGAAACTCCACGGCATCGAGGCATCGCGCCGGATCGCCGCCGAACACACCGCCGCGGCCCTCGCCGCGCTCCAGAAGGTGCCCGGGGAAAAAGCCTTCCTCGTCGCGCTGGTCGAGTCGATTGCCGGGCGCTCGCGGTGAACGCGACTCCGGGACTCAGCGCGCCGGACCCCAACGCTTGGTAAACGGATAATAGATGAGGATCGGCCGCCCGATAGCGTCCTTCAACGGAACGAAACCCCAATAGCGCCCGTCCTGGCTGTTCCCGGAATTGTCGCCCATCGCAAAGAACCCTGTGGCCGGCACCGAGAGTTTCTCGCCGGCTTGGAGGAAATTGGCACCGACCCGCGGGTTGCCGTTGAAATACCCGCGATACTTGCCTTCGCGCCGCGCGTTGAAGCCGAAGGCGTCGGACCCGGTGATAGGTTGGCCGTTGCGATAGATGCCGGGCTCGCGGATCTCCAGAGTGTCTCCGGGCACACCGACGAGGCGTTTGATGTAATACTGGTCCTGCCCGATCCCGGCGATATTACCGGTGCGGAAAACAAAACCCTGCCCGGGCTTGGGACGGACAAAATGGTAGCTCATCCGGTCGACGAACAATTGGTCGCCCGTCAACAGGTCGAAGCGCAGCAGCGAGTCGCCGCTCTTCACCGACCGGCCGAGCGCCAGCTTTCGCGCGGAAACGGATCCGCCGGAGGCGGCGTCAACCTTCACCGGTATCTCCTCGATCTTCCCGGCCTGTAACTGCCGGCCCCAGTGCGCCGCGAAGTCCTTTTCGTTCCCGAAATAGGTTTCCATGACCATGCGGTCAAAGTCTCCGAAATCCAACGGCACACGCACGGTGGCGGGCGCGCCGTCGACGTAAAACGTGTATTCTTTCACTTGGGTCGGAAACACGAACCAACTGCGATCCGGCTGCAAGGTGTAGGCCATCTGCCCGGTGCTGAAGAACGCCGCCGAGACCTCGCCGGCCCGGGGCGCGTCGACGGAAATACGCTGCGCACCAAAGGCGACCAAACGGAAAAAGCGGCCGACCGGGCCGGGTTTGGCGTCGTCGGCCGCCAGGTTCTCGCCCGTCATGCCGTAATAGGTCGGCCACATAGAGTTGGTCGGGATCTTGAAGGGCTGCGCGAAGTAGGTGCGGATACCGAGGATGACAATGGCCGCGACGACGAAGAACTCGATGTTCTCGGCAAACGAGCCGCGGGGGTAAAGTGCCCCGCCGGTCTGCCGCAGCACGGCCTCGGTCTGCTCGATCTGGAGCTTCAACTTCGCCGCGTCGAGGCGTTGCTTGATGCCGTCTCGAAGCGCGCTGGTGTGCTGGACGAGCTTGGCCAAATCCGCCGGCGGAATGACATCGCGGCGGTAGTGGTAGATCTTTTCCGCGAGCTCGAGCCAGTTGTCGGCGTTGTCCCGCATTTTCCGATCCTGCGATTTGAAAAATCCGAACATGGGCGGTGGTGGCGTCAGCCGTTCTGGAGGACCTTGATGAAGGCGTCGGGCGGGATCGAGACCTTGCCGATCTGCTTCATCTTCTTTTTGCCCTCCTTCTGCTTGTCGAGGAGCTTCCGCTTGCGGCTGATGTCGCCGCCGTAGCATTTTGCGGTCACGTCCTTCCGCATCTCGCGCACGTTGGCGCGGGCGATGATTTTGCCGCCAATGGCGGCCTGGATCGCGACCTGGAACATCTGGGGCGGAATGATCTCGGCGAGTTTCTCGCAAAGCTGGCGTCCCTTGCCCTCGGCTTTTCCGCGATGGACGATACAAGCGAAGGCGTCGACGGGGTCGCCGTTGATCATGATGTCCATCTTTACGAGATCGGACGCGAGGTAATCGGCCAGCTCGTAGTCCATCGAGCCGTAGCCGTGGGTGATGCTCTTCAGGCGGTCGTTGAAATCGACGAGGATTTCGTTGAGCGGGAGCACGCAGCGCAGCATCACGCGGTTCATGTCGAGCGTATCGGTATGCTCGCAGACCCCGCGTTTTTCCATGATCAGGGAAAGCATGTCGCCCATCGAGTCATTGGGGATGATGATCGACGCGCGGATGGTGGGCTCGCGGATTTCGAGGATCGTGCCGGGGTCGGGCATGTTGACCGGGTTGTCGACGTCCAGTTCCTCGCCGCCCTGCTTCACGATGTGATAGATCACGCTCGGATAGGTGGAGATGATTTCGACGTCGTGCTCGCGGCGCACCCGCTCCTGGATGATCTCCATGTGCAGGAGCCCCAGGAAGCCGCAACGAAAGCCGAAGCCGAGCGCGAGCGAACTTTCCGAAGAATAGACAAAGGCCGCGTCGTTGAGCCGCAAACGCGCGAGACCGGCCTTGAGTTTCTCGTAGTCATCGCTCTCGAGCGGGTAGAGCCCGCAGAAAACCATCGGGCGCACCTCCTTGTAGCCCGGCAGCATTTCGGTCGCGGGCCGTGCGGCAAGGGTGATGGTGTCGCCCGTCTTTACATCGGCGGGATTCTTGATGCTGGAGACGATATAGCCCACGTCGCCCGGCCCGAGCGACGCGCATTTCTCCATCTTCGGCGTGAAGATGCCGACTTCCTTCACCTCGGCCTTTTGCCCGGTGCTCATCATCATCATCATATCGTGGGCCTTGATGGTGCCGGAAAAAACCCGCACGTAGGCGATGCAGCCGCGATAGGCGTCGTAGAGCGAATCGAAGACCAAAATCCTCGCCTGCGGATAGTCCACCCACCGCGGCGGCGGCACCCGCTCGACAACGGCTTCCAGGATATCGACGATACCGATGCCGGATTTGCCGCTGGCGAGGATGGCTTCCTCGCCGGGGATCGTGAGGATGTCCTCAAGTTGACGGATGCAGAGATCGAGATTCGCGCTGGGCAAATCGATCTTGTTGATCACGGGGATGACCTTGAGCTTTTGCCCGAACGCCAGATGGGCGTTCGCGACCGTCTGGGCCTCGACGCCCTGTCCCGCGTCGATCAGGAGCACCGCGCCTTCGCACGCGGCCAGGCTGCGGGAGACCTCGTAGGAGAAATCCACGTGCCCCGGCGTATCCATCAAATTGAGCTTATAGTCCTGCCCGTTCTTCGCCCGGTAGGTCATCGTGACCGGGTGCGATTTGATCGTGATGCCCCGCTCGCGCTCCAGATCCATCGAGTCCAGATGCTGCGCCGTCATCGAGCGCATCGCGACCGTGTTGGTGTGCTCCAAGAGCCGGTCGGAGAGCGTGGTCTTGCCGTGGTCGACGTGGGCGATGATACAAAAATTGCGGGTGTTCGGGACGGACATCGGCTCAGGCGGTGGTGATTTCGTTAAACTCGGAAAAACTCCTGACAACCCAGGCCTTGTCGGTGCGTCGCGCCAAGCCGGCCAACACCCCGCCCGGTCCCAGCTCCCAGAACCCGGTAGCGCCGGCGGCCGCAGCGCCGCGCATACAATCTTCCCAGAGCACCGATGAGACCACCTGCTTGACCAGCGCGGCCTTCATCGCCGCCGGTTCGCTCAACGTTTGGCCGGTGGTGTTCGAGAAGACCGTGAACCGAGGCGGCGCAAACGGCACCGCCGCCAGATAGGCGGCAAAGGCGACCCGCGCCGGCTCCATCAACCGCGAATGGTAAGCGCCCGCGACGTTGAGCGGGATGACTTTCTTCATGCCGCGGTCCTTGGCGGCGGAGACGGCCGCAGCGACCTTGGTCTTTTCGCCCGAAACGATGATCTGCCCGGGCGCGTTAAAATTGGCGGCCTCAATATCAAACTCGCGACAAAGCTCGGCGACCTTGGGTCGCTCCTCGCCGATCACCGCCGCCATACCGCCCTCGGTCTGCTCGCAGGCGACCTGCATCAGGCGGCCCCGCTCCGCCACGATCCGCAGCCCCGTAGGAAAATCAAAAACCCCCGCCGCCGCGTAGGCCGTAACCTCGCCGAGACTAAGCCCGAGCGCATAATTCACCTCGGGCAATTTTCCTTGTTCGCGAAGGGCGGCGAGGAGCGCCAGCCCGTGAACATAGAGAGCGGGTTGGCACACCTTTGTCTGCGTAAGTTCGGCATCCGGTCCCTCAAAACTCACCTTGGCCAAGTCCCAGCCCAGCAGCTGATTTGCCTCGGAGTAGAGCGCACGCGCCGCCGGCGACGCCTCGAAAAGCGACTTACCCATGCCCTGCTTTTGGGCACCCTGTCCGGCGAATAATAAGGCCAATCCCATGGTGGAAACCTGCGAGACAAACGCCCGCCCGCCGCTTATCCAAGCCCTAAAAGCGCTTCAGCTGTCGGAAGTATTTGGCCTCGTCTTCCCGCTTGCCCAACTCGCGCGGCCCCGAAGGTTTGTCAGACGGCGCGACCAAGCCCGCGGCGGGCGACAGTTCGCGCAACCCCACATCGAAGGGTCGGACCGACGCCGGCAAAGGCGGCCGCGGAAGTAATCCCGCCGATACTTCAACGCCCTGACGGAGCGCCCCGACCCCGTCGGCCGTCAAAAAAGGATTCTCCCGTGGCACAGCATTGACGGTTCTCGCCGCTAAAAAACCTGCTTCGCCGAGATCTTTGTTCGACACGGAAGGCCCAAACGACCGGGTGATTGAATCAGGCGGAGGGCGGATCGCGCCCGCTTCGGAACCCGCCGAGGGAAGCAACAACGCCCGATCTTGGGTCGAGATCCACGAACTCATATAGTTCGTCAGTGGATTCATCGCGGCGGCCGGACGCACGCCGCGGGTCGGATCAAGTTCGCCGAGAGCATCCTCGCCTACTCGCGGGGCAGGCCGGCCTGCTTCAGGCTTGATGGCTCCCGGGGACAGCAGGTCTTCCGGTTCATCGGTTCGTCCGGCGGAACTCCGCCTCGGCTTGAGCGCGATCGAATTGTCGGCGCGCGTCGTTGTTCGCCCCATGACACCGTCGACCAGCCAGTCTTTGGAAACCTGCGTGGGTTGTCTTTGCTTCGCGGTCGACGACGATGGCGCAAGAATCGACAACTCCGGCGCTGCGACCTTCGGTA
>JBDNFZ010000708.1:0-2277 GCA_041689555.1 Opitutaceae bacterium
ACCCGTGCGGCACATCGCTGGCATACATTGCGTAGGAGCTGTTCACCCCGGCGTGATTGATGATGCACTGGAAACGATCCGTGTGGCCGAGCATCCATGCCGCCATGTAGCCGCCGTAGCTCGCGCCCGCCGCGGCGAGCCGCGCGCGATCGAGGTTGGGGAGTTTCTCCAGAAGAAAATCGGTCGACTTCATGATGTCCTCAAACGGCATGTCGCCCCACTCGTTGACGATACTCATGGCGAATTTCTCGCCGTAGCCGGTCGAGCCGTGGCGGTCCACCCAGGTGACGACGGCGCCGGTGGCGGCGAAGACCTGCGTGTTCCAGCGGTAGCTGAACGCGTCGCGATTCATCGTATGCGGGCCGCCGTGCATGAGCTGCACGAGCGGATACGTTTTCTTCGCATCGTAGCCCGGCGGATAGACAAGCCACCCGCGGATGTCGTCGCCCTTCGCGCCCTTGAACCAATAGCTCTCGACCTTCCCGAGATCGATGCCGGCCATGAAGGCGTCGTTGAAGCTCGTGAGCGCTTTCGCCGAGCCGTCGGCGTTGAGGGCGAAGAGTTCGGCGGGGCGGTTCGTGCTTTCTTGCAGGAAAACGACGGAGCGGCCGGCCACGTCGAGCCCCGTGATCGTGCCTTCCTTGCGCACCGGCACGGGCGGGCCCGAACCGTCGGCCGCGAAACGGAAAATCGGCACCAACCCTTTTTCCTCGGCGGTCAGCCAGAGGGTGGCGCCGTCGTCGGAGAACTTGATCTCGTCGAACGACCAGTCGTGCTGCTCGGTCAACGGCGCATTTTTTTCGGTCGCGAAATCGTGGCGCCACAGCCGGCGGCTCTCGCCGTTATGGATCGTCGTCTCGGTGCGCGCGTAGACGAGCGACTTCCCGTCGCGGGCGAAGGTCGGCGAGGTGTCGGTGCCTTTGTTTTCCGCCGTCAGGTTGCGCGCCGGGCCGCTGCCGTCGGTGGGCAGCAGGTAGAGGTCGGCGTTGCTCTCCTCGCGGAAAGGCGGCGGCGTGGAATTCATCGTAAGGACGATCGCCTTGCCGTCGGGCGCGATGTCGAAGATCGCGTCGCCGCCGTTGGAAAACAGGTAATCGCGCTTCGGCGTGAGATCGCGGAATTCCTTGGTCGCGGGATCGACGACGAGGAGGCGGCTCGCGAGGTTGTCGGTGAGCCAGGCGTCGAAAAAGCGATACTGGCGGTTCTCGGTGACCTTGGCGGTCATCTTCGAGTCTTTGCGCCGCTTGATTTCCTTCTTCATCGCGGCGAGGTCGGCCTTCGCCCAAGAGCCGACGAGTTCCGGGATGACCTTCGTTTGCACGACGACCGCCTTGCCGTCGGGCAGCCACTTCGGCGTCGCGAGCGCATATGGCAGCTCGAGGATTTTTTCCGCTTCGCCGCCGTCGCGGCGAAGGACGTAGAGCGAGAGGTTCTCGTCGTCGCCGCGCTTCGAGAGAAACGCGATCCGCGTGCCGTCGGGACTCCACGCCGGAGCCGAGTCGGAGGCTGCGGCCGTCGTGAGCCGACGCGGTTCTCCGCCCGCGACATCGACGAGCCAGAGGTTCGTCGTGCTCTTGTTCTTGTCGATCGACCATTCTTGGACGGTGAAGACGACGTGCTTGCCGTCGGAAGACAGCGCCGGGCTGCCGACGCGCTTGATCGCCCAGAGATCTTGCGGAGCGAGGGGGCGTTTCTCGGTGGCGAAAGCGGCCGCGAGCACGAAGGAAAGCGTGAGGAACGCGCGGAGAAGATTCATGGGACGGCTATGAATATGGGCGGTCGCCAGCCACGAGTCAAAACCGCTGCGAATGCCTCTTGGCGGCGTGGCTTGCGGGCGGAAACCGAGGCCGCACGCGCGAGGCGCTCTCCGAGTTGGCCGGTGGTTCGCCTCGGCTTTTGTAGGCAGCTCGCTTGCGAGCGCTCAACGACCGGAGCGCTCGCAAGCGAGCTGGCCGACCGCCAACTCGGAGATGCACCCCTTCACCCCGCGGCGTTCCGGTTTGGTTCCGTAAGTGTAGGCAGCCAGCTTGCTGGCGCTGTTTGAGCGCGAGCGAGCTCGCGGCCTACGGGTTCCGCGCGTTGCAAAACCAAACCGGAAAACCGCACCCGCATGCGCGCACCCCGCGTTTCGCGCCTTGCGAGAACCGGCGCATTCGCAAAGCGTCGGCCCATGCGCCCCTCCCCACGTCGTCTGGTCCTGCTTGCTGTCGCCCTCATCGCCGCCGTCAGCCGCGCCTTCGCCCACGAGGTGCCCGGCGACATGCTCGCCGCCGCCAA
>JBDNFZ010000709.1:0-3241 GCA_041689555.1 Opitutaceae bacterium
AAGGTCGATGCCTATGTCGTTGGAGAAATAACCGAGGAGGTTGGCCATGATTGGGATGGTCGGAACGAAACTGTGGCGGCGTCTCCGCCGTCGGAAACGAATGGGTGCCCCGGAACACTGTCAACGAGGGAAACGTCGGCGAGGGGGTGCGGCCAGAATACCGTGTGACCAGCTATCGTCGGCCAGACCGATCAAGTCGTCGGCGGTGCAATTGGGACAGGCGCACCGCTCTTGCCGGCGGTCTTGTCCAGATCGGCCTTTTTTTGGGCCTCTTCGTAGGCCTTGCGTTGCTGGATGCCGATCTCGAGCAGGTCGCTGACAAGCATCCTCGCCTCGGTTTCCTGCTGTGCGACCGAGCCGGGAGCGGGCGGCGGCTGAGGCACGCCTTGGGTCACGGGAATCGACGGGGTGCTGAAACTCGCGGCGGCGGTGCCGGCGGCATTGGTGCCGGAGGCGACCGAGGCGCGACGCATCCGGAGGATCTTTTGCTGGCCACCGACGAGGACGGTGGCCTGTTCCTGGCGTGCATCGAAGGCGACGACCTTGATTCCCTCGACGGTGGCATCGACGGCGATCCAGTGGCTGCGCTTGGTTTGGGTGTCGACGATGCACACCAACGTCGTTTTGCCGGTGCCGCTGATTCCGGCCAATTCCAAGATCTCGGCGGCGCCGGCGGAGGCGACGGCGGTGCCGGCCGGCGGGAGGAAGGGCGAATCCTTGGGCAACGCGGTCTGCGCGATCGTGGCCGCACCGGGCGCAAGCAGCCCGGCGATGAGAACGAGGCGGGCAAGGGCGGCGTGGTGCATACGGCTCCGTGACGCTGCGCGATGAGACGGGCTGCGTCAAATGCGGAGACCGAGGCGCAAGACCGTCGGGCGGACTCGTAGTCGTTGCTGGCGCGGGTCTGAAAACCGGGATCGCCGGCTCTCGCCCTACGAAATCGGGGGCGCGCGAGGACAACAAATATTGCGCCTCCGACGCGTTGGGCAAATTCCCGCTTGTCTCGGCGAGCCGGCTCGGCCCCCTTGGTTTTGCGTCATGACATCTGCTGACTATCTGCCTTTTTTGATCCAAGCCCTGATCGCGGGAGGGCTGACGGCTTTCATCATCGCGGCGAGCCACTTTTTCGGCCAGCGGGCCAAGGCGAACAAGATCAAGGACTCGGCTTACGAATGCGGGGTGCCTTCGGAGGGCTTGGTGCACACGCGTTTTTCGGTAAAATTTTTCCTCACGGCGCTGCTCTTCATGCTGTTTGACCTGGAAATTGTGATCCTCGTGCCCTGGACGTTTATTTACCGCGATTTTCTGGCCAACGACATCTCGATCATCGGTCCGATCTTTTTCTTCATCGGGGTGTTGATCCTGGGGTTGTTCTACGAAGTGAAGAAGGGTGCGTTGAACTGGGAAAAGTGACGCGGGCAACCGATTCCTGATTTCATGCGGCTCGACAAGATCATCGCCCGAAACCGCATCATCGACCTGCGGAGCGGCGATTTGGCGGGCGCATTGCAAGAACTGCTGGCGGTCAGCGTGGCGAGCTTCCCCGACCTGAAGCCGGACGCGCTGCTCAAAGGGCTGCTGGCGCGCGAAAGCACGATGACGACCTACCTCGGGCTGGGCGTCGCGCTGCCGCATGTGCGTGTGAAGATGCCGCGCCGGTATATCTTGGCCATCGGGCGCAGCCGGGTCGGCATCAAACACGACGGAGCCCTGGCGGACGAACGCGTCCACCTGATCGTGATGCTCATCGCCGGGGAACGCGCCCGGGACTACCTGCAAGTGCTGGCCTCGATCGCGCGGCAGGTGAAGGAGAAGTCGATGGTCGACGCCCTGGTGTCCGCGCCGGATCTGGACCAACTCCACGAGTTGCTCGTGGGCGGTTTCGGCGCGGTCCGGCCGGTGCTGGCGCAGCGGAACCGCGTCAACCGACTCATGCTGCGCGAGGCGGTGCGGGTGGCGAGCGGCGCGGCCTGTGATGCGCTCATGGTTTTCGGGGACACGTTTGTCGGCGGGATCGAGCGCGGTGCGTTTGACGCCAAGCTGAAGACGATCCTCGTGACGCGGAATCCGATCGAGCCGGGCGAAGGTGCGCGCGAGTTTGCGGAGACGATCCAAGTGCGCTCGTTTTCCAACCAGCGCATGGCGCAGTTGCGGAGCGCGATTCTCGTCGCCCTGACGCGCGGTGTCCTGAAGTTCACCGACCGGATCTGCTGCCTCGACGGCATGACCGGGAGCAATCAATTCGACACGCTCGTGGTCGTGGACATCGAACGGGAGTTTCAAACCCTGATGACGGGACAAACGGCGGACCTGCTGCCGGACGACGTGAAGCCGGAGGTGCTCGAGCGCGTGCTGGCGGTGGCCACGGAGCTGGCGGTTGAGGGGCGCGAAGGTCGTCCGGTCGGCTGCTTGTTTGTGGTGGGAGACACGGAGCGGGTCGCGGCGCTGAGCAAGCCGCTCGTGCTCAATCCCTTTTTCGGCTACAAGGCGGAGGAACGGAATATCCTCAATCCTTTCATGGATGAGACGGTGAAGGAGTTTTCGTCGATCGACGGCGCGTTTACGATCCGCGGCGACGGCGTGGTCGAGTCGGCCGGCAGTCTGATTCAAGCGACCGACAGCATCCATCCGCTGCCAAGCGGATTGGGCAGCCGGCACGCGGCGGCGGCGGCGATCAGCGTGGCGACGAACTGCATCGCGATCGTGGTGTCTTCGAGCACGAGCCAGGTGACATTGTTCCGGCGGGGAGTGATGCTGCCGTTGACCGAGAAGCGCCGCTGAGCATGTCGCGATGCCGGGCGGAAAGCGGCGGAAGATTGGGGTTGCAGCGCCGGGGGTGCGGGCTTTGCTCTGACCCTTCAACCTTTTCCAACCATGAACGAAGTCGTCACGCTAGAATGCACCGAAGCCAAAAAAGAGGGCAAACCCGCCTCCCGTTACCTCACCGTGCGGAACAAAAAGACCGTCACCGAGCGCATCGAGAAGAAGAAGTATAATCCCTTCCTCAAGCGCCACACGCTCCACAAGGAAATCAAGTAACGCCCCGGGCGTTCTCTGCGCCGTTATTCCAGCCGGGCGAATATGCCCGGCTTTTTTTCGGACCAGGACGGCGGTCCTACTTTCTCGTCTCGGCAGCCGGGACGGCAAAGGGCGACGCTGAAGGCGAAGCCGGGGTCGGACGGAAATTCGTTTGCTGACGGCGCGCGGCACGCCAGCTCTCGCGATGCTTGCGGATCCAGTC
>JBDNFZ010000710.1:0-6314 GCA_041689555.1 Opitutaceae bacterium
CCGGTTTCTCGCCGCGACGCCCGGCGTGGAAGTCGAGCGCCGCGGCGACACCGAGATCGTGGTGCGCCGAAAGAAATGAGCCGCGCGCGAAGAAACCTTTAGTGAAAACAAGCAGCTGAAGCGTCTTTGGAGTCGCTTGCCCCTGTTTACCCCATGCTCCGCTGTTCCCGGCTCCGACCATCCGGTCTGCTTACCGACCCATTTCTCCGGCGGGCCATCGCCTGCCTGCTCTACGCGTGCGGCGCGATGTTCGCCGCGATGGCCGCGCCGGAGCGCGTCCGGTTCGATGTGCCGGCCGGCGATGCGGTCGAGACGATCAAACTCGCGGCGCGTCAGGGCGGTCTCGAAATCGTCTTCTTTGCCGAACCGGTCCGCGGCGTCCGCACGCCTGCGGTGCAGGGGGAGTATCGTCCGCGCGAAGCCCTCGATCTCCTCGTGGTCCGCACCGCCCTGCGCGTCGTGGCCGACCCCAAGGACGGCACGCTGACGATCCAGCGTGCTCCCGCCTCTCCTTCCGAAACCAGCCACCCCATTCCCGCCTCTATGAAAACCCCGCAAACCAAATCGCCCACCGGCTTTCTCCCCGGCCTGATTGCGCTTCTCACTGCCACCGCCAGCCTCGCCCAAACCCCGGTGGCCACCGACCAGGCGATCATGCTTAATCCCTTCGATGTCACCGCAGGCACCACGAAGGGCTACATGGCCACCAACACGATTTCCGGCACGGCCATGAACACGCCGCTGAAGGATGTCCCGATGACGATCAACGTCATCACTTCCGAGTTGCTCGCCGACATGATTCCGGCCGATCTCATCGCGGCGCTCACATTCAACGCCCCGATCACCCAGACCAACCGCGTCCCCATCCCCAACCGCGGCGATGTGCTTTCGATCCGCGGCTTCCGCAACCGCAATGTGCTCATCGACGGCGTCACCGGCGGCGACTATATCCCGCCGCAGATGATCGACCGCATCGAGGTCGTGAAAGGTCCCAATACCATTTACGGCCAGTCCGATCCCGGCGGCTTGGTGAACATCATCACCAAACGACCCCGGGGCCGCGACCATCTCAATTTTAACCTGCGCGCCGGCAACCATGGCCGGCTCGGCGCCGAGTTCGACGCCAACCAGCAGGCGTTAAACGGCACGCTGGGCGTGCGCGTGCTCGGAGCCCATACGGAGACGGATGGCTATCGGGTCCTCGACGGCAACAAGACGAACTTCCTCGGCCTTGCCAGTGATTACCGCCTCACGAAAAACACCACGCTGCTTCTGCACGCCAGCGGCTCGAAGACGGAGGGCATCCCCAGCCAGCGCTCGACCTATTCGTTCGAGATCATTCCCACCGATCTCAATCGCGACGGAAGAATCGACGCCACCAATGTGAACGGCGTGGTCGAGACCTCCGCGCGTTACAACAACACCTTCCTCCCGCGCAACTACACCAGTGCCACCGCCGGCACGCGTTACGAACAGGAAAACCGCTTCCTTCAGCTCGGCGTGCGCCATGTCTTCAACTCGCACTTCAACGTGCAATACATGGCGGTGCGCACCACCCAGGAACTCAACAACAGCTTCCGCGAATTCAACACCTTCACCGCGGGATCGTCCGACGCCAACCACTCGGCCGGTTACAATTTTAGCCGAACCGACGCGCATACCCTCAACAGCCTGCTCAATTTCTCCACCGGTCCGCTCGCCCATCGGATCCTTATCGGCGGCCGCTACACGTATGACTTTGATCGCAGCAACGTCTTCGCCCTCCGCGCGCTCGGAACCGCCCCCGAGCGTGCCGTGCTCGCCGGCTTGATCGCGGCCGGCCGACCGATCCGGCTCTTCCTCACCAAGGCCGATGTGCTCTCCGGAGTGAAATACTGGCTCGACGATGTTCCCACCCGCTCCGAACTCCGCACCATCGGCACCCGCACCGGCACCAATGATTACGGCGAGACCCGCGTCGGCTCCGTCTATGCCACCGACAGCGTGTCCTTGCTCGACAATCGCCTGAAGCTGCTCGGCGGCGTCCGCTACATCCGCATCCGCGGCCAGTCCACCAACACCTCCGGTGTGAAGACCGGCGTGTTTAGCGACCAGAGCAGGACCAGTTATCAGGCCGGCGGCGTGTTCGACCTCACGAAAAAAATCTCGGTGTTCGCCAACACCGCCACCGCCTTCAACCCGAATGGCTTCGATGCTCTCTCCGGCACGTTCTACAGCCCCGAGTTGTCACGGGCCTACGAGGGCGGCTTTAAGTTCGATGATTTGTGGAACGGTCGCATCGGCGGTTCGGTCTCGGCCTTCAACATCAGCAAGAAGAATGTCGTCCGTTCCGACTTCAATCCGATCCTCTTCCGCAGCGACACCGAAATCTCCGACGACGAGAGCAAAGGCTGGGAAGCCGAGCTGTTCTTCAATCCCACCAAAAACTGGCAGTCCATCATCAGCTACAGTCACATCGAGGCGAAAGTCGTCGTCAGTCGGACACTCGCGAAGAATCTCCGTCTCGAGGGTGCCGCACCGGACAAGGTCACGTTCTGGAACAGCTACGGTTTCAACGACGGCCCGTTGAAAGGTCTGCGCCTTGGCGGCGGGTTTATCGTCGCGCGCGGCCCGATCCAGCAATTCGGCACCAGCAACAATCAATTCGTGGTCGAGAATGGCTACACCGTCATCAACCTCTTCGCGCGTTACGGCACGAAGATCGCGGGCCGCGCCGTCTCCTTCGGAGTCAACGTCGACAACCTCAATAATGTCTTCTTCATCCGCAGTCGCGCCGCGACCAACGATCCGCGGCAGATCACGTTCTCGACGTCGATCGATTGGTGAGGTGAAACGAAATCTCCACCGATGAACCCCTCCCCGGCTTCAACTTGGGGATGCTGGATTTCACGGCGCTGGCGGAAACCCTTTTGCGATCGGCTCACGCACCCGCCCCGCGACTATATCTTTGCCCTGACGTCCATCACGCTCACGCCGAACACTCCATGATTCGCTCATTCCACCTGATTCCCGGTTTCATCCTCGCCTTGTTTGTCGCGGCCAACCTCACCGCAGCCTCGGCTTCCAGACCCAACATCATCTTCCTCCTCGCCGACGACATCGGCATCGACTGGATCGGCAGCTACGGGGCGGACTTCCCCACGCCCAACATCGACCGGCTCGCGGCGAGCGGCGTGCGTTTTCAGACTGCCTGGACTTCCCCCATCTGCACCCCGACGCGTGTGATGATGCTCACCGGCCAATACCCCGGCCGCACCGGCTGGACCGAACACTACGACGTCCCCCGCTGGGGCGGTGCCGGGTTGATTCCCTCGAAGTTTCCCACGTGGCCCCGACTCCTCCGCGCCAAGGGCTATGCCACCGCGATCGTCGGCAAATGGCAGATCAACGATCTCCGCCCCGAGCCCGACATCCTCGCGCGCCATGGTTTCGAAAAACACTGCATGTGGCCCGGCGTTGAAGCCGGCAACCCGCCCACCGAACGCCGCTACTGGGACGCTTATCTCCAAACCGACGGCGTGCGCCAAATCCACCGCGATGCCTACGGTCCCGACGTCACGCAGACCTACGCGCTGAACTTCAT
This sequence comes from Opitutaceae bacterium, assembly GCA_041689555.1. Lineage (GTDB taxonomy): Bacteria > Verrucomicrobiota > Verrucomicrobiia > Opitutales > Opitutaceae > Tous-C4FEB. The sequence goes on from JBDNFZ010000710.1 coordinate 3,584, forward strand.
CCGCGAGAATCGCGACCGGCCGTTTTTGCTCTACTATCCCGCCATCGCCCCGCACGGACCGAACGAAGCGATCCCGCCCGACCGCGCAAATCCCCCGAAGGGCGAGGCCGCCCTCTACGCCCGCGCTGTGACCTACCTCGACCAACAGGTCGGAGAACTGCTCGACGAGCTCGACCGCCTGAAGCTCACGGCCAACACCGTCGTGATCTTCTCCGGCGACAACGGTTCTTCCACTGGCGGTCGAATGCATAAGGCCGGGGTGCCCGCCGGCAAGGGGCGCACCAACGAGCGCGGCGTGCAAGTTCCCCTCATCGTGCACGCGCCCATGCTCGGTGCCGGCGGTCGCACGACCGAGGCCCTCGCCGACTTCAGCGACATCTTTCCCACGATGCTCGAACTCGCCGGCGTTCCGACGCCGGCGAAACTGCAACCCGACGGCCGGTCTTGGGTCCCGCTCCTGCGCGGCGACGCCTCCTATCAACCGCGCCCGTGGATCTACGCACAGCGCGACACATCCCGCACCGCGCGCGATGCCCGCTTCAAACTCGATACCGAGGGAGGCTTCTTCGAGGTCGCCGTCGATCCCGATCAGTTGAACCCCGTTCCGCCCACGCGCGATGCCGCCACCGCTGCCGCTCACGCCAAGCTCGTCGCCGTGCTCGCGGGCGTTCCGGCCACGTCCGCCGAGCCGCCGTTTCCCGGCTACTCCGCCGACCGCATGCGCGCCGAGGGCCGCAAGCAGAAACAAAAGTAAGTCTCTTTTCCCGCTCCGCCGAACCCTCTGCACTTCACCCATGAACCTCCGCCTGCTCCTTCTTTCGGGTCTCGCCCTGCTCGGGGCCGCATCCCTTCGCGCAGCCACTCCGACCATCGCGCGCCCCAACATCCTCTTCATCTTCGCCGACGATCAGCGCGCCGATACCATCGCCGCCCTCGGCAACGCGCACATCCAGACACCCAACCTCGACCGGCTCGTGCGGCGCGGCGTCTCCTTCAATCGCGCCTACATGCAGGGCGCGATGAACGCCGCCACCTGCGTGCCCTCGCGCGCGATGCTCCTCTCCGGACGATCGCTCTTCCACATCGACGAAAAACTCACCCGCGACGAAACCTGGCCCGCCGCCTTCGCCCGTGCCGGCTATGCCACGTTCATGAGCGGCAAATGGCACAACACGCCCGCGTCCGTCCCGCTCAGTTTCCAGCGCGCCCAATCGCTCTTCACCGGTGGTATGACCAACCCGATGCGCGCCCCGCTCGGTAACTTGGAAAACGGAAAAATGAGCCCCACCACCATCAGCCCTAAGCACGCCTGCGAGACCTTTGCGGAGGAAATCATCGCGTTTCTCCGCGAGCCGCACGCCAAGCCTTTCTTCGCCTACCTGCCTTTCGACGGTCCCCACGATCCGCACATCGTCCCCGACGACTACCCGGTCCGCTACGATCCTGCGACGATACCTCTCCCCGCCAATTTCCTCCCGCAGCACCCGTTCGACAACGGTGAGATGACCATCCGCGACGAGCTCCTCCTCCCTTGGCCGCGCACCTCCGCGGATATCCGCACGATGCTCGCCGAGTATTACCGCTACATTTCCTACCTCGATATGCTGATCGGCCGGGTGCTCGATGCGCTCGATGCTTCCCCTGCCGGGAAGAACACGTTCATCGTCTTCTCGGCCGACTCCGGCGTCGCTCGAGGCAGCCACGGTCTTATCGGTAAACAAAACCTCTACGAACACTCGTTGCGCGTCCCGCTGATCATCGCCGGCCCCGGCCTCCCCGCCGACCGCACGACCGACGCGCTGTGCTACCTCCAGGATGTGCTGCCCACGCTCGGCGCGCTCGCCGGTGTCCCCGGCCCCGCAACCTCCGAGGGCCTCGATCTCACCGCGACGCTCCGCGATCCCGCCAAACCCGCACGCCCATCCCTAATGTTCGCCTACCAAAAAGTCCAACGGGCCCTCCGCGACGACCGTTGGAAACTCATCCGCTACCCCCAAGTCGATCAAACCCAGCTCTTCGACCTCGTCACTGACCCCGACGAACGCACCAACCTCGCCGAGCGCCCCGGCCACGCCAAGCGCGTCGCCACCATGATGGAGGCACTCGCGACGGAAATGAAGCGTCTCGACGACCCCGCTGCACTCATCGACCCCTCGCCGCGACCCGCGACATGGATCCCACCGTCGCGGTAGCGCGCAATCCCGGCATCACGGGGGACAGGACGGGGTCTGGCTTTGGGGTTCGGGGATGTCGGACCGAACGGGAGAGTTTCCGCGAGCGACCATCTCGACACGCGCCAACTGCCCAGCTTTGGAACCCGCCTGCGGGAGAACATCTCCGTCTTTTCCGTTTGCTTCGCTGCCTTCCGCAGCACTTTTCGCTCCGAATGGAGACCCCGTCGAGCAACCAATCGCGAAAGAACCTCGGCCGGCTTAGCGGCGAAGCCGACCGCCGGAAAGTCGTCGGCCTCCTCAGCGGTCGCCCGGTTTTCCAGCTCAAGCGGAGAGAAAAACCGTAAGCATTGGAACGCCACGAGTGCGACCGGGCCGCACAACCTTCATTTCCAAGCGAGGACCTTCAGGCCTTTGACGCGTTTGAATTCCCCGGCGTTGGCCGTCACGAGCGTGGCGCCGAGACTGCGGGCTTGGGCGGCGATGAACAGGTCCACCGGGCCGATAGGCGTGCCTGCGGCTTCCAACGCGGCGCGGATCTCCGCGTAATGGATCGCCGC
>JBDNFZ010000711.1:0-7840 GCA_041689555.1 Opitutaceae bacterium
CGCGCGGCGGTGAAGCTCTGCACGGTTTGAACCGGCGCTAGCCGGACAGCGTCGATCACTGCGCGGCGAGCAAGCGGCGCAGGGTTTCGTCGACGAGCTTGGGATCGGCCTTGCCCTTGGCTGCCTTCATTACGGGCCCCTTGAAGGCATTGATCGCGCTTTCCTTGCCCGCCTTGAACTCCGCGAGCGCCTTGGCGTTGGCCGCGATCGCGTCACGGCACCAAGAGTCCAGCTCATGAGTGTCGGTCGGAACGGCTGTGAGTCCGAGACGCGCGGCGACCTCCGCAGGCTCTCCGCCGCCGGCGAACATTGCCGAGAAAACCTCCTTGGCGGCGGCGTTAAGCAACGAACCCGCGTCGATGAGCTGCACCAACGCGGCAAGATTTTCCGGCGTGATCTTCGCGGCACCGAGAAGAAGCTTCGCGGCGCCGAGCTCCCGCAAGAGGTCGTTCGCGATCCAATTGCCCACCGCCTGGGCGCGACCCGGCCCGGCGAGTTTCGCGGCGGCTTCAAAGTAATCGCTAAGGCCGTGATCGGGAACGAGGACCGACGTGATCGTATAGGGTATCTGGTATTCGGAAAGAAACCGGCGCTGCTTGTCGAAGGGCAGCTCGGGACAACTGGTGCGGAGCGCCTGTTTCCAAGCGTCGTCGACCTGCACCGGCATCAGGTCCGGGTCGGGAAAGTAGCGGTAGTCGTGCGCCATCTCCTTCGACCGGAGCGATTGTGACGTGCCTGCCTCGCCGTCGTAGTCGCGGGTTTCTTGGACAAGCGTCCCGCCGCGTTCGACCACGGCGATCTGGCGCTTGATCTCGTGGGCGATACCATCGCGGACATAGGCGATCGAGTTGAGGTTTTTTAATTCGACCTTGGTTCCGAGATGCGTGGCTCCGACCGGACGGATCGAAATGTTGGCGTCGCACCGCAACTGGCCCTTCTCCATGTCGCAGTCGGAAATGCCGCCGTAAATCATCGTGGTGCGGAGCGACGTCAGGTAGGCGAAGGCCTCGTCCGCCGTGTGCATCGCCGGCTCTGAGACGATCTCCATGAGCGGCGTGCCGGCCCGGTTGTAATCGACCAGGGACTCGGTCGCGCCGTGGCTGAGTTTGCCCACGTCTTCCTCGAGATGGATCCGGGTGAGCGGGATTTTCTTGTGCTCGCCCATCACGTTACGCGCCGGTCCCGCCAGTTCGATCTCAACCGTGCCTCCGAGACAGATCGGCTGGTCATATTGCGAAATCTGGTAGTTCTTCGGAGAGTCCGGATAAAAGTATTGTTTGCGGTCCCACTTGCAGACCGGGGCGATCTCGCAGCCGAGCATGAGGCCGGCCTTGATGATCGCGTCGAGCGCCGCCTTGTTCATCACCGGCAACGTGCCGGGCAGCGCGAGCACGACGGGATCGGTCAGCGTGTTGGGCTCGAACCCGAAGCCGGCACCGACCCGTGTGAAAACTTTGGAGCGGGTCTTGATCTGAACGTGGACCTCCAGGCCGATGACAGCTTCGTAGTTCATCAAAGTGCCGGGTGTTTCAGTTTCCAGTCGTGCGCCTCTTCGTAGGCTTGGGCAACAGCCAGGAGATCGGCTTCGCGGAAGGGCTGGCCGATGAGCTGAAGCCCGATCGGCAAGCCGCCCGCCGTGAAGCCGCAGGGTAAGCTTAGAGCGGGCAGGCCGGCGAGGTTCACCCCGATCGTGTAGACATCGCAGAGATACATCGCCAGCGGGTCCGCCGACTTCTCGCCGAGCTTGAACGCGGGAATGGGCGACGTCGGCGTGATCAGGGCGTCGACTTCGCGGTAGGCGTTGAGGAAGTCCCGACGGATGAGCGTGCGGACTTTCTGCGCACGGAGGTAGAAGGCGTCGTAGTAGCCGGAACTGAGAACGTAGGTGCCGAGGATGATCCGGCGCTTCACCTCGTCCCCGAACCCCTCGGCGCGCGATTTCTGATAAACATCGAGCACGTCCTTCGCCTCCTTGGAGCGGTGGCCGTAACGAATGCCGTCGTAACGGGCCAGATTGGAAGATGCCTCGGCCGTCGCGATGATGTAGTAGGTGTCGAGGCAGTATTGGGTGTGCGGGAGCGAGACCTCCCGGATCTCGCAGCCCTGTGATTTGTAGAAGCCGACGGCTTTTTCGACGGCGGCGCCGACCTCCGGATCGAGACCCGCGCCAAAGTATTCCTTCGGAACGCCCAGCTTCCACGGACCGCGGCGCGTTTTGATTTCGGCGCGATAATCGGGAACTTGGGTTTTGAAAGAGGTGGAGTCGCGTGGGTCGTGGCCGGCGATGATCCCGAGCATGATCGCGGCGTCTTCGACGGTGCGGGCGAAAGGCCCGATCTGGTCGAGCGACGACGCATAGGCGATCAGGCCGTAGCGCGAAACCAGCCCGTAGGTGGGCTTGAGGCCGACGAGGCCGCAGAAAGCCGCAGGTTGCCGAATCGAGCCGCCGGTGTCGGAGCCGAGCGTCGCGATGGCGGAGCCGGATGCGAGAGCGGCTGCGCTCCCGCCGGAAGAACCGCCCGGCGTGCGCGTGAGATCCCAAGGATTATGCGCGGGACCGAAGGCCGAATTTTCCGTCGAGGAACCCATCGCGAACTCGTCGCAATTGAGCCGGCCGTGCAGCACCGCTCCGGCGGCCTTTAATTTTTCCGTCACGGTCGCGTCGTAAGGAGAAACAAAGTTCGCGAGCATCCTGCTCGAAGCCGTGAGCGGCTGGCCGGCTACCGAGATGACATCCTTGAGGCCGACGGGAATCCCATCGAGCGGACCGAGCGAGCGACCGGTGGTCCGACGGGCGTCCGACGCCGCCGCCTGTGCCAAACTATCGGCCTCGTCAAAGGAGTTGAAGGCGTGAACCTGCGGCTCGATCACACGAGTGCGCGCGAGCACCGCCAGCGTCAGCTCGCAGGAAGAAATTTTGTCCGACGCGAGTTGCGCCGAGAGCTCCGCGACCGTTTGAAAATGGAGGGGAACCGACATCGAGGGTCAGTCCACCACTTTCGGGACCACGATCATGTTGTTCCGTTGCGCCGGCGCGTTGCGCAGGGCGTCGGCGACGGCCAAGCCGGGTTGCGCGACATCCTCGGCCCAGACGTTGCTCAGGGCAAATGCGTGGGCGGTGGGCTCGATTCCAGTCACATCAACCTTTGCAAGCTGCTCGATATGGACGAGCACGCTCCCGAGTTGCGCGGCGAAGCGGTTTTTTTCCTCGTCTGTAAGAGCGAGACGCGCGAGCTCCGCGACCCGGTCGATATTGAGATCGGAGGGTGGGGCCATGATCACTTCCGGACGGTGAATCCCGTGGAGCCGGCAAGGTCGTCCTGAATTTTGGCAAACATCACGTTCACCTCGTCGTCGGTGAGCGTCCGGTCGGGCGCGCGGAAAACGAGGGAGAACGCGAGGCTCTTGGTTCCCTCGGGCAGACCCTTGCCATGATAGACGTCGAAGACCGCGAGGCTCTCAAGGGCGAACGCGCTCCCGGCGGCGGCCCGGGCGGACTTGGCGAGCGCCTTTTGCACCTCGCCCGCCGGCGTGGCGAGAGGGACGACGAGCGCGAGGTCGCGCAACGCCGCCGGTTGTAGACTGAAGTCGGCGTAGCGTTTGCGGGCGGCGGACGCCGCGGCGAGTTTCTCGGGGAGAATCGCCACGATGCCCGCATAGACTTTGCCCTCGACGCCGTAGGCTTTGACCATCGCGAGACTCAACAGGCCGAAGCGCACGCTCCAACCGTGCTGCATTTCGCCGGCGCACGCCGCGTGGCCTTCCTGCCAGCCATAAAACGGACCTTCGATGGTGGCAAACGGCTGGCGGGCGAGATCGATTCCCGCCATCGCCGCGAGCCCGACGATGTGGTGCTTCACACTGTAAAAGTCGGCTTTCTCGCGCGGGTTCCAGTGCCGGGCCGTATCCTCGGCGATGACGAAGCCGACCGCCGCGCACTCGAGATTTTGCCCGTTGCGTTCGACGAAGACACGACCGGTCTCACACAGTCTCGAGACGGCGACACCGCGAGACTGATTGAGTTTGAGCGCCGCCAACAAGCCCATGACGAGCGTTGAACGAAGGTGGGATTGGTCCTCCACGAAAGGGTTTGCCAGCGCGAGTTCCGCAGCGGCGGTCTCGGAGACCCAAGTTTTGAGTTCCGCGCCCGAGCGCAGCGTGTAATTGACGCACTCATGGAAGTCGTGCCCGACCAGATAATCGGTCGCCCGGCGATTGAAGAGGACCACGGGATCGTCATCGCCCACGAGGCCGGGCACGAGCACGCGGGCCGGAGGAATACGCTCGGTCCCGTAGACCCGAAGAATCTCTTCCACAAGGTCGATGGGGCGATCGATATCGTCACGCCAGCTGGGAATGGTGACCCGCCATTCGTCGCGTCGCGCAGGCATGTCGCCGAGGACATCGCGGGTTGTTTCACCGAGATCGGTGACGTTGAGCTCGAGGGCTTCCAGCGCGTCCCGCATATCCTCGACCGGCAGGTCAAAGCCGAGGCGCTCACGAACGAAGGCAGGCGCAAGGATGATCTCGCGTTGCCAAGGAACGTCACAACCGACTTGGCAGATCGGCCCGGCGACCCGGCCGCCCGCCGTCTGGAGAATAAGATCGATGGCCCGCCAGGCCGCTTCGAGCGCACCGTGAGGATCGACGCCCCGCTCGTAACGGTAGGATGAATCCGAAGCCAGCCCGAGGTGCTTCGAGGTGGCCCGAATCGACTGCCGCTTGAAGATCGCACATTCGAGAACCAGATCCGTGGTGTCGGCGGAGACACCGGAGTTCTCACCGCCCATGAGTCCCGCAATGACCACGGGCTTGGTCGCATCGGCGATGACCAACATAGAGCTGTTGAGCACGCGTTCTTTTCCGTCGAGCGTCATCAGCCTCTCGCCGTCGGCCGCGCGCCGAACGACGATCTGGGACCCACCGAGCTTCCGGGCGTCAAAAGCGTGAAGCGGTTGACCGCACTCGAGCATGACGTAGTTACCGACATCGACGACGTTGTTGATCGGCCGGAGCCCGACCGCAGCGAGGCGCTGCTGCAACCAAGCCGGACTGGGACCGATCTTGATCCCCGTGATCACATGGGCGAGGTAGAGCGGACAATCCTCGGGAGCATCGACACGCACGGAAGCGAGAAGGTCGGTTCGATCCGGCGCGTCCTCGGCGAGAACCCCGCGGAAAATTTCCTGCGGATAAACCAGGTCCTTCTTGAACCAGGCGGCTAACTCGCGGGCGATCCCGAGATGCGAAAGGCAATCGGGCCGGTTGGGCGTGATCTCGATGTCGAGGACGGTGTCGCCGGGAGGAAGCACATCGTTGATAGGCGTGCCCAAAGCAGGCCTGTCAGGAAGGATGAGGAGACCGGCGGCGTCTTCGGAGATGCCCAGTTCCTTGGCGGAACACATCATCCCGTCCGACGATTCGCCGCGGATCTTGGACTGCTTGATCGCGAAATCGCCGGGCAGGACCGCGCCGGGAAGCGCCACGGGCACCCGATCACCGACAGCGTAGTTTTGCGCGCCACAAACGATGGTCTTCACCCCGAGCGTCGTCCCGAGCGAAACGGTGCAAACGGAGAGTTTGTCGGCATTCGGGTGCTTGTTGCGCGTGAGCACTTCGCCGACGACGACATGGGCGAGTTGCGGCGCCCCCGTGCGGAGGACGTTCTCGACTTCAAACCCGAGAAAAGTGATCGCGCGGCAGATTTCGTCGACGGGGGCGTCGAGCGCGACGTAATCGCTGAGCCAATTGAGGGAAATTTTCATCGATTGGGTCTCAGGCGAACTGCTTCAGGAAACGGAGGTCGTTCTGGTAAAAATACCGGATGTCGTCGATGCCGTAGAGCAGCATCGCGAGGCGTTCCAAGCCCATGCCGAAAGCGTAGCCGGTCCAAATTTCCGGATCGTAGCCGACACCGGCAAACACGGAGGGGTCGACCATTCCGCAACCGCCGATCTCGATCCAATCCTTCTTCACTTTCGGCAGGTGCTTGGCGCTGAGATCGACCTCGAAGCTGGGCTCGGTGTAGCCGAAGTAGTGGGGTCGAAAACGTGTTTTGGTGTCTTTCCCGAGGAGAGATTCGAAGATGTAATCCAGCAGGGCCTTCAGGTCCCGGACGGTGACATGCTTGTCCACATAAAGGCATTCGAGTTGGTGAAAGTTCGCCGAATGGGTCGCATCGGTGGTGTCACGGCGGTAGACGCGGCCGGGCGAAACGATGCGAATGGGAGGCGCCCCTTTGAGCATCGTGCGAATCTGGACCGACGACGTGTGCGTGCGCAGCAGGTATTTCTCGCCGGGATTTTTCTTCGCGACGTTGGCGAAGCGCGCCGTTTCGGGAAGGTAGAAAGTATCCTGAGCATCGCGGGCCGGATGATCGGCGGGCGTGTTGAGCGCATCGAAGCAGTAATACTCGGTCTCGACCTCCGGGCCGTCGGCCACGGTGAAGCCGACTTTGCGGAGAATGCGGCACATTTCCTCACGCACGAGAGTGAGGGGATGGTAGGTGCCGGGCCCGGCATCGGGAGAAGGCAATGTCGCGTCGACCGCCGGCCCGAGCCGGGCCGAGAGTTCGCCGCTTTCGATCCGGGCGAGCACGGCATCCAGCTGGATTTGCAACCGGGCTTTCGCCTCGTTGATCAGCTTGCCCGCAGCGGGTCGGGCTTCTTTGGGCACGGCGCCCATCTGCTTCATGAGCGCGGTGAGTTCGCCATTGGGCCCGACGTAGCGGGCTTTGGCGGCCTCGAATTCCGAGCGTGCGACGAGGCCGGGCAACTCGGCGGCGGCCTTGGCCAGAAGAGCGGAAAGTTGATCTTGCATGGAGATGATTGCCGGAGATTAACGACGAACGACCGCGAAAGGAAAAGGCGCATTCTGCGGCGGGCGCGTATTTTTCACGAGTTTCCGGTTTGGTTCCGTGAAAGTAGGCAGCCCGCTTGCGGGCGCGGTTTGCCACGCGCAAGCGCGCCGGCCAACAGCAGAAATTTTTGCGAGATCAAACCGGAAACCCGCGGCGTATTTTTCGGGCATAAAAAAGGACGGGACTTCCGGAGAAGCCCGTCCTGTGAGATCGCCGATCGGCGAGCCGATGCGGCCCGCGTCGGATACGGTTAGGCCTTCTTCGCGGAGGCGGCTTTTTCCTTCAAGGCGTCCTGAGCTTGCTTAACGAGGCCGGTGAAGGCGATTTCGTCACGGATCGCGAGATCGCTGAGGACCTTGCGGTCGAGCACGATGTTCGCGGCGGCGAGGCCTTCGATGAAGCGGCTGTAAGTCATGCCATTGGCGCGGCAGGCGGCGTTGAGACGCACGATCCACAGCCCGCGGCGGTCGCCCTTCTTCTTTTTGCGGGCGATATAGGCGTATTGCCAGGCGTGTTGGACGGCTTCTTTCGCATAGCGGAAGAGCTTGGACTTGTTGCCGAAATAGCCACGGGCGTATTTCAGGATTTTCTTATGCCGCTTGCGTGAAGCGGGGGAGTTTGTTGCACGAGCCATGTTGTGTTTTCCTTTTGGTTTATCGTCGGCGGGTCGGCTTAGAGTTTCACCCGCCAGACGAAGTTTTGACTATGCTGGGATCGAACGGCTTAGAGGCCGAACGGAAGACAGCGTTTGAGCGGCTTGGCATGACCTTCGGCAACCAACTTGTCGCGGGAGGCACGGCGCTTTTGCTTCGTGCTCTTCGCAGCCAAGAGGTGACGGAAGCCAGGCGTGCGCCGGATAAGCTTACCGGTTGAGGTGAGCTTGAAGCGCTTGGCCACGGACTTTTTGGTCTTTTGCATGGAGAGAAATGGAGAAAACAGAGATCGTGCCGGTGCCTGTAAAGGGCAAAGTTAGAACCCCTC
>JBDNFZ010000712.1:0-2624 GCA_041689555.1 Opitutaceae bacterium
ACCGATTTCCTCAACACCTGCGATCAGGGCCTCAAGCTTGTTAAGGCCGTCGGTTCGAAGGCCGTGCTGCTCCACCTCGACACGTTTCACATGAACATCGAGGAGAAGAACCAGGCCGCCTCGATCCGCAAGGCCGGCAAACTCCTCGGGCACTTCCACGCCTGCGGTAGCGACCGCGGCACGCCCGGCGGCGACCACATCGCATGGCCGGAGATCGTGAAGGCGCTCAAGGCCGTCGGCTACAAGGGCGACGTCGTGATCGAGTCGTTCACCACCGATGTGAAGGTGATCGCCCGCGCCGCCGCCATCTGGCGCAAGATCGAGCCGAAGCGCGACGACATCGCGCTCAACGGCCTGAAGTTCCTGCGCAAGGTGCTGAGGTAGGCCGGCCGTCGCCAGGCGAGTTATCTTGTGCCCACTCCTGCGGCTCCGAAACCCGGCGCCGCTTTTTTGCGCCCCGTGTAGCCGCCGGATTTTGCGCACGCGTCTTTTCCGCAGGCGGAAAAATGTAACCTCATTGTAATCTGCCGGGGTTTTCCCAGCCGTGATTTTCGTCATGATGGCGGCCTCGTTTCCATGGCTTCCACGAACAAATCCGTCGTCCTGCTGCTCTGCGCGTTGCTTTCCGGCGGTTTCGCCATGGCCAAACCCGGCAAGACCGGCCCGGTCCCCGGCGCTCTTGTGCCGAAGGTCGTCACCGAGCCAACCAAACACGACACCGACGATCCGGCCATCTGGATCAACCCCGCCGATCCCGCCGAGAGCCTCGTGCTCGGCACCGACAAGAACACCGACGGCGCGCTCTATGTCTGGGGCCTCGACGGCAAAATCAAACACGACAAGGTCGTCCGCGGCCTCGTTCGCCCCAACAACGTCGATATCGCCTACGGCGTCATGCTCGGCGGCAAGAAGATCGACATCGCCGTTCTGACCGAGCGCTACGCGCACCGTCTGCGCGCCTACCGGTTGCCCGACATGGCCCCGGTCGACGGCGGCGGAATTCCGGTTTTTGAGGGCGAGGCGGCCCGCGACTGCATGGGTATCGCGCTCTACTCGCGCGCGGCCGATGGGGCGGTTTTCGCCATCGTTTCCCGGTCCGACTACCGCGCGCCCCGGCAGGGTTACCTCCATCAATATCGGCTCGTCGACGACGGCAACGGCGTGCTTCGCGGCGTGTTCACGCGCTCGTTCGGCGAGTGGAGCGGCACCAAGGAAATCGAGGCCATCGCCGTCGATAACGAGCTGGGCTATGTCTATTTTGCCGACGAAAACTACGGCATCCGCAAGTATCACGCCGACCCGGCCGCCGAGGACGCCGAGGACCAGATCGCCGTCATCGGGCTCGACGGTTTCCGAGAAGACCGCGAAGGCATCTCGATCTACAAAACCGGGGCCGGCACGGGCTACATCATCGTCTCCAACCAGCAGGACAACTCCTTCAACCTCTACCCGCGCGAGGGCACGGCGGCCAACCCGCACGAGCACCCGCTCCTTAAGAAGGTCGATGTTTCCACGATCGAGAGCGACGGCAGCGACGTGACGAACGTGGCGCTACCCGGGTTTCCCCAAGGCCTGTTCGTTGCGATGAGCAACGGCAAGGTGTTCCACTACTATTCGTGGGCCGACATGATCGCCAAGTGACGGTGCCGTCGTCGGCCAGGCGGAGTTTCAGGGCCCCGGACCGGGACCGGCGGGCTTGAACGCCGGCGCGAACCACACCGCGAGCACGATCAGGCCGAAGCTCACCGCGTAGTTCCAAGTGAGCTTCTCTTTCAGCACGAGCCACGCGAAGACCACGAACACCACGAGCGTAATGCATTCCTGGAGAATCTTGAGCTGGTAGCCGCTGAATTCGCCGCTCGGGTAACCGCTGCGGTTGGCCGGGACGATCAGGCAGTATTCGAAGAACGCGATGCCCCGCGAAAAGAGGACGATAAAAAACAGCGGCTAGGCTTCGAGGAACTTGAACTTCAGGTGCCCATACAAGTGAAGGGCATGAAGATGTTCGAAGCGGTGAGGAGGAGAATAGTTTTCATAGCGGGTGCGGACCGCGGCCGATGCCGGGGCCGGGTTGCGGGCGATATCGCCGGTTCAGCCCGCTACGCGCTAGCCGGCCCCGACGCGCAATTTCCGGCCGCCCAACTATGACAAAAAAACTGTGTCGCGACCCAAGAGCGGGCTTGATTGGTGAAAAACGCGGCCTATCACTTGCGCTCCGTTTGCTCGCAGCCACGTTTCCAACCATGAAGATCAAAGCCTATCTCAAGCCCTCCTGCGGCTGGTCCAACGGCGTCCGTGCCGTTATGAACAAGCACGGGCTCGCCTTCGATGACATCGATATCATCAACAATCGCGTCAACTACGCCGAGATGGTCGCCAAGTCCGGTCAGCCCCTTTCGCCCTGCGTCGAGATCGACGGTGTCATGCTGGCCGACATCTCCGGCGAAGAGGTGGAAAATTACCTGCTCAGCAACGACCTTGTGAAAGCTTCCGCGGCCCCCGCCGGTGCCGCCCTCAACGCCGGCTGCTCGGACGAGGAGCACGCCAAAATGGCCACTAAAACCGTCCGTTTCTTCTGAAGCTGAGAGCCTACCGCGCATAACTTCCGGGCCGCTCTCGCACTC